>NZ_JBGONH010000031.1:0-62301 GCF_041439075.1 Vibrio sp. FF145 | reverse complement strand
TCGCAATCCGCGAAGGTGGCCGTACAGTTGGTGCTGGTGTTGTAGCTAAAATCTTTGCATAAGATTTGACGAACCACTAGTAAAAAGGGCATCATTTGATGCCCTTTTTCTGCGCTGAAAAAAGAGTTGGGTGTTTTGACATCAATTTTAACTCTTAGCAAAGAATTAAACGGTCTTTTTAACTAAAATGACTGTTAGATGTGTTGTTTTGCAACGCAAAGGAATGTGCCCTGCAACAGCGGGGTTATTGTCGTCTATATTTAAGACTTATCACAGGTTGGTTTTATGAAAGCAAACGCTGAAACTCCTGATAGCTCAGGTGCAGCAGATACAATGAAGTGGGTAGTCGCTTTTGTACTGTTGGCTGCTGCTGTTGTGGGTAATTACCTGTATGGTGAATTGTCTGTTGTAATTCGCGCTGCAGGTGTAGTTGTGCTGATTGCTGCCGCACTAGGCGTTGCAGCAACAACAACTAAAGGTAAAGCTGCGATCGATTTTGCAAAAGAATCTCGTATGGAGATTCGTAAAGTTGTTTGGCCTACTCGCCAAGAAACTATGCAAACTACATTGATCGTTTTAGCTGTATGTATTGTTATGTCTCTAGTGCTTTGGGGAATTGACGGCATTATGGTCCGTTTAGTTTCTCTAGCAACTGGAGTGTAGAGGGTTCTGATTCATGAGTGAAGCTCCAAAAAAACGTTGGTATGTAGTTCAAGCCTTTTCTGGCTATGAAGGTCGTGTATCTCAATCGTTACGCGAACATATTAAAATGCACGACATGGAAGAATTCTTTGGTGACGTTTTAGTACCTACTGAAGAAGTAGTGGAAATGCGTGCAGGTCAACGCCGTAAAAGCGAACGTAAGTTCTTCCCTGGCTACGTATTAGTGCAAATGATCATGAATGATGAATCATGGCACTTAGTACGCAGCATTCCTCGTGTTATGGGCTTCATTGGTGGTACCTCTGATCGTCCTGCACCAATCACTGACAAAGAAGCTGATGCTATCTTGAACCGTCTAGAGAAAGCGAGCGAGTCTCCACGTCCTAAGACAATGTTCGAAGCGGGTGAAGTGGTTCGTGTGAACGATGGTCCGTTTGCTGATTTCAACGGTACAGTTGAAGAAGTAGATTACGAGAAAAGCCGCATTAAGGTATCTGTATCGATCTTTGGTCGTGCAACACCGGTTGAGCTTGAATTTGGTCAAGTTGAAAAGCTGGACTAAAACTCTAACTTTTGAACAAGCTGTGGATAAATACTTCATAAGTTGTTCAAAATAAAAGAGTATAAAAAACCACCTTTTTAGGGTTGTTAAAGGCGCGAATTATGATTATAATTTCGCGCCTTTTTACTTCTATCGAAGTAAGAAAGAGTTAATTGAAATTAAGGGGAGCTTGCCTCAGGGCTAGCGTATGTACCCAAAAATTAGGAAATATCATGGCTAAGAAAGTTGAAGCTTATATCAAACTGCAAGTTGCAGCTGGTATGGCAAACCCAAGTCCACCGGTTGGTCCTGCTCTAGGTCAACACGGCGTGAACATCATGGAATTCTGTAAAGCGTTCAACGCAAAAACAGAATCTGTTGAGAAAGGTCTACCTACTCCAGTAGTAATTACTGTTTACAACGACCGTTCTTTCACGTTCGTAACTAAGACTCCACCTGCTGCTGTTCTTCTTAAGAAAGCTGCTGGCGTTAAGTCTGGTTCAGGTCGTCCAAACACTGAGAAAGTTGGTACTGTAACTGACGCTCAAGTTCAGGAAATCGCAGAAACTAAAGCTGCTGATATGACTGGTGCTGACATCGAAGCAATGAAGCGTTCTATTGCTGGTACTGCTCGTTCAATGGGCCTAGTGGTAGAGGGATAAGATCATGGCAAAACTTACTAAGCGTATGCGCGTAATCCGCGACAAAGTTGAAGTAACTAAAGAATACGAAATCAACGAAGCTGTTGCTCTTCTTAAAGAACTAGCTACTGCTAAATTCGTTGAGTCTGTAGATGTTGCTGTTAACCTAGGCATTGATGCTCGTAAATCTGACCAAAACGTACGTGGCGCAACTGTGCTACCTCACGGTACTGGCCGTGACATCCGCGTTGCTGTGTTCACTCAAGGTGCAAACGCAGAAGCAGCTAAAGCAGCTGGCGCAGATATCGTTGGTATGGAAGATCTTGCTGAGCAAGTGAAAAAAGGCGAAATGAACTTCGACGTTGTTGTTGCTTCTCCTGATGCAATGCGTGTTGTTGGTCAACTAGGTACAATCCTAGGTCCACGCGGCCTTATGCCAAACCCTAAAGTTGGTACTGTAACTCCTAACGTTGCTGAAGCGGTTAAGAACGCTAAAGCTGGTCAGGTTCGTTACCGTAACGACAAGAACGGTATCATCCACACTACTATCGGCAAAGCATCTTTCGAAGCTAACCAGCTTCAAGAGAACCTAGAAGCACTTCTAGTTGCTCTTAAGAAAGCTAAGCCTTCTTCAGCGAAAGGTACTTTCCTGAAGAAAGTAAGCATCTCTACTACAATGGGTGCTGGTGTTACTGTTGATCAAGCTAGTCTTGACACTCAAGCAAACTAATTTGCTTCGGCGCAGATTTAGTGTATACTTCTGCGCCTAATATTTGTGGTTGGGTGATTTTTGAAGCAATTCAGGTCATCCGTCCCAAGACCGTAGGCGCTGTACTCTTCGGAGATATGGCTTAATAAAACCTACGTAGGCGATGTTGTGGTTTGAAGTGAATTTATTCATTTTTAAATAACATCGTAAACGCTCATTACATTTTGTATGAGTGCTGTAATCACAACCAGAGGTTAATCCAAATGGCTTTAAATCTTCAAGACAAAAAAGCAATTGTTGCTGAAGTCAACGAAGCTGCCAGTGGTGCACTTTCTGCAGTTGTAGCTGATTCTCGTGGCGTTACTGTTGGCGCAATGACTTCTCTACGTAAACAAGCTCGCGAAGCGGGTGTTTACATGAGAGTTGTTCGTAACACACTAGCACGCCGTGCGATTCAGGGTACAGACTACGAGTGTCTAACAGACACTTTCACTGGTCCAACTCTGATCGCATTCTCTAATGAGCACCCAGGTGCTGCAGCGCGTCTTTTCAAAGACTTCGCAAAAGAGAATAAAGATTTCGAGATCAAAGCTGCTGCATTTGAAGGCGCAGTTACTGATGCTGAAGTACTAGCGACACTACCAACTTACGACGAAGCTATCGCACGCCTAATGATGTGCATGAAAGAAGCTTCTGCTGGCAAGCTGGTTCGTACTATCGCTGCTGTTCGCGACCAAAAAGAAGAAGCTGCGGCTTAAGCCTTGCTTTTCACTGGTTGCTATTTAAACTTATTGTTGACTTAAAAGAGAATTGTTATGTCTATTACTAACGAGCAAATCCTAGACGCAGTTGCAGAAATGTCTGTAATGCAAGTTGTTGAGCTTATCGAAGCTATGGAAGAGAAATTCGGTGTTACTGCTGCTGCTGCAGTTGTAGCTGGTGGTGCTTCTGCTGAAGCTGCTGCTGAGCAAACTGAATTCGACGTAATCCTAACTGCTGCTGGCGCTAACAAAGTACAAGTTATCAAAGCTGTACGTGGCGCAACTGGCCTAGGTCTTAAAGAAGCTAAAGGTCTTGTAGACTCAGCTCCTGCAGCGCTTAAAGAAGGCGTTGACAAAGCTGAAGCTGAAGCTCTTAAAGCACAGCTAGAAGAAGCTGGCGCTTCTGTTGAAGTTAAGTAATTATTACTTAATTTCTTAGCCGCAAGGCTAATGGCTGGTGGTTTATTAACCACCGGCCTTTTTGCGCTGTAGGGCTATGACGAAATTTCCGCTGTTTAACCGTCATAATCCAAGCAAAAAAACAGTCATTTTTTCGAAATGATTGTTCACTACAGTAAACAGCTGTTTGTCACCGCCCCCTCTGAAGAGTGTTTTGGGTGGTTTGGGTCACTTATCAGCGAGCTGAGGAACCCCATGGTTTACTCTTATACCGAGAAAAAGCGCATCCGTAAGGATTTTGGTACTCGTCCACAAGTTTTGGACATTCCATACCTGTTATCGATCCAGCTTGATTCTTTCGACAAATTCATCGAACAGGATCCTGAAGGTCAATACGGTCTTGAAGCTGCTTTCCGTTCTGTATTTCCAATTCAGAGCTACAACGGCAATTCTGAGCTGCAATACGTTAGCTACCGTCTTGGTGAGCCAGTTTTTGACGTTAAAGAATGTCAAATCCGCGGTGTTACTTACTCAAAGCCACTACGCGTAAAACTACGTCTAGTTATCTTTGATCGAGATGCACCAGCAGGTACTGTAAAAGACATTAAAGAACAAGAAGTCTACATGGGCGAAATTCCGCTTATGACAGACAATGGTACTTTCGTAATTAATGGTACCGAGAGGGTTATCGTATCCCAGCTGCACCGAAGCCCAGGCGTGTTCTTCGACAGTGATAAGGGTAAGACCCACTCATCAGGTAAAGTTCTTTATAACGCACGTGTAATTCCTTACCGTGGCTCATGGTTAGACTTTGAGTTCGATCCTAAGGATAACTTATTCGTACGTATCGACCGTCGTCGTAAGCTACCAGCATCGATTATCCTTCGTGCACTTGGTAAATCGACTGAAGAGATCCTAGATCTGTTCTTCGACAAAGTGAACTTCGAAGTGAAAGACCAAACTCTACTTATGGAGTTGGTTCCTGATCGTCTACGTGGTGAAACTGCGTCATTCGACATCGAAGCAAACGGCAAAACTTACGTTGAGACTGGTCGTCGTGTAACTGCTCGCCATATCCGTCAACTTGAAAAAGATGGCGTTGAGCACATCGAAGTACCAGTAGAGTACATCGTTGAAAAGATTGCTGCGAAAGATTACATCAACGAAGCAACTGGCGAGATCATCGTTGGCGCAAACCAAGAGATTAGCCTAGAAGCACTTGCTAACCTGTCTCAAGCAGGTCACAAGACTCTAGAAGTGCTGTTCACGAATGACCTAGACCATGGTCCATTCATGTCAGACACTCTACGTGCGGATAGCACAGTAGATCGCATCTCTGCATTGGTAGAAATCTACCGCATGATGCGTCCTGGCGAGCCACCAACGAAAGAAGCTGCAGAATCATTGTTCGAAAGCCTATTCTTCTCTGAAGATCGTTACGACCTATCAACTGTAGGCCGTATGAAATTCAACAGCTCTATCGAGCGTGAAGAAGAAGAAGAGCGCGGTACTCTGGATGAATCAGACATCATCGAAGTGATGAAGAAACTGATTGGTATCCGTAACGGCATTGGTGAAGTGGACGATATCGACCACCTTGGCAACCGTCGTATCCGTTCTGTAGGTGAAATGGCAGAAAACCAATTCCGTGTTGGTCTAGTTCGTGTAGAACGTGCCGTTAAAGAACGTTTAAGCCTTGGTGACCTTGATGCAATCATGCCTCAAGATCTTATCAACGCTAAGCCGATCTCTGCTGCAGTTAAAGAATTCTTTGGCTCTTCACAGCTTTCACAGTTTATGGACCAAAACAACCCATTGTCAGAAGTTACGCACAAGCGTCGTATCTCTGCTTTAGGTCCTGGTGGTCTTACTCGTGAGCGCGCAGGCTTCGAAGTACGTGACGTTCACGTAACTCACTACGGTCGTCTATGTCCGATCGAAACGCCTGAAGGTCCAAACATCGGTCTAATTAACTCGCTATCTGCATTTGCACGTTGTAACGATTACGGTTTCCTAGAAACTCCGTACCGTCGTGTAGTAGATGGTGTAGTAACAGAAGAAGTTGATTACCTGTCTGCAATCCAGGAAGGTCAATTCGTAATCGCGCAAGCAAACACCATTCTTACTGAAGAAGGTACGTTTGCAGATGAGCTAATCACAGCTCGTCAAAAAGGTGAATCTGGTCTTCACCCACGCGATCACGTTGACTACATGGACGTTGCGACAAACCAAGTAGTATCTATCGCTGCTTCGCTTATCCCGTTCCTAGAACACGATGATGCGAACCGTGCATTGATGGGTGCCAACATGCAACGTCAAGCTGTACCAACACTGAGAGCTGATAAGCCTCTAGTAGGTACGGGTATCGAACGTAACATCGCAGTTGACTCTGGTGTTACAGCGGTTGCTAAACGTGGTGGTCAAGTTCAGTCTGTTGACGCTTCTCGTATCGTAGTTAAGGTTAACGAAGATGAATTGGTACCTGGCGAAGCTGGTATCGATATCTACAACCTGACTAAGTACACGCGTTCGAACCAAAACACATGTATTAACCAACGTCCAACTGTACTTCCTGGTGAACCAGTTGCACGCGGCGATGTTCTTGCTGACGGTCCTTCAACAGACCTTGGTGAACTAGCTCTTGGCCAAAACATGCGTATCGCATTCATGCCTTGGAACGGTTACAACTTCGAAGACTCGATCTTAGTATCTGAGCGCGTAGTTCAAGAAGACCGTTTCACGACAATCCACATTCAAGAATTATCTTGTGTGGCTCGTGATACTAAGCTGGGTTCTGAAGAGATCACAGCTGATATTCCAAACGTAGGTGAGTCTGCTCTGTCTAAACTAGACGAGTCAGGTATCGTTTACATTGGTGCTGAAGTTAAGGGTGGCGACATCCTAGTTGGTAAAGTAACCCCTAAAGGTGAAACTCAACTGACTCCTGAAGAGAAGCTACTACGTGCTATCTTCGGTGAGAAAGCATCTGATGTTAAAGATACTTCTCTACGTGTACCAAACTCTGTTTCGGGTACTATCATCGATGTACAAGTCTTTACTCGCGATGGCGTAGAGAAAGACAAACGTGCACTTGAAATCGAACAGATGCAGCTTAAAGAAGCTAAGAAAGATCTAACTGAAGAGTTCCAAATTCTTGAGGGTGGCCTTCTTAACCGTGTTAAAGCTGTACTTCTGTCTGGTGGTTACTCTGAAGCTAAGCTTGATACTATCGGTCGTAAGCAATGGCTAGAGCAAGTTCTAGAAGACGATGCGCTACAAACACAGCTTGAGCAACTTGCTGAGCAGTGGGATGAGCTAAAAGCAGACTTCGATAAGAAGTTTGAAACTAAGCGTCGTAAAATCACTCAAGGTGATGATCTAGCACCTGGCGTTCTTAAGATTGTTAAAGTTTACCTAGCGGTTAAACGTCGTATCCAGCCTGGTGATAAGATGGCCGGTCGTCACGGTAACAAAGGTGTAATCTCTAAGATTAACCCTGTTGAAGACATGCCATACGATGAGAAAGGTCAGCCTGTAGACATCGTACTTAACCCGCTGGGTGTACCATCGCGTATGAACATTGGTCAGATCCTAGAAGTTCACTTAGGTTTGGCTGCGAAAGGTATCGGTGACAAGATCAACCAAATGGTTAAGGAACAACAAGAACTGCATAAGTTCCGTGAGTTCCTACAGAAGGTTTACGATCTTGGCGATACTCGTCAGAAAGTTGATATTGCTGAACTGTCTGATGATCAAGTTCGTACACTGATCAAGAACCTACGTGGCGGTCTACCGATTGCTACACCTGTGTTCGACGGTGCTTCTGAGTCTCTAATCAAAGAACTACTTAAACTGGGTGATCTGCCAGAATCTGGTCAGCTTAAACTGTTTGATGGGCGTACTGGTGATTCGTTTGAGCGTCCTGTAACTGTTGGTTACATGTACATGCTGAAACTGAACCACTTGGTTGATGACAAGATGCATGCTCGTTCAACTGGTTCTTACAGCCTAGTAACTCAGCAACCACTTGGTGGTAAAGCTCAGTTCGGTGGTCAGCGTTTCGGTGAGATGGAAGTATGGGCACTAGAAGCATACGGTGCTGCATATACTCTACAAGAAATGCTAACAGTTAAGTCGGATGACGTTAACGGCCGTACTAAGATGTACAAGAACATCGTAGATGGTAACCATAGCATGGAACCTGGCATGCCAGAGTCGTTCAACGTACTGTTGAAAGAGATTCGCTCGCTAGGTATCAACATCGAGCTAGAAGACGAAGAGTAATCCCTCTTTTTTATAAAGAAGATTGGATTACTTGGTAAAGGGGGCTCACTTTAGTCGGTGAGCTCCTTTAACTCCTTACAGGAGCTGAACGTGAAAGACTTATTAAACTTTCTAAAAGCACAGCATAAGACCGAAGAATTTGATGCAATCAAAATCGGTCTATCTTCACCAGACACGATCCGTTCGTGGTCTTTTGGTGAAGTTAAAAAGCCAGAAACAATTAACTATCGTACGTTCAAACCTGAACGTGATGGTCTGTTCTGTGCACGTATTTTTGGTCCAGTTAAAGACTACGAATGTCTTTGTGGCAAATACAAGCGCCTGAAGCACCGTGGTGTTATCTGTGAGAAGTGTGGCGTTGAAGTTACACAAACTAAAGTTCGTCGTGACCGTATGGGCCACATCGAGCTTGCTTCACCAGTTGCTCACATCTGGTTCCTAAAATCACTACCGTCTCGTATCGGTCTACTAATGGATATCCCTCTGCGTGATATCGAACGTGTTCTTTACTTCGAAATGTACGTAGTAACTGAACCGGGTATGACTGATCTAGAAAAATCTCAGATGCTTACTGAAGAAGAGTATCTGGATCGTCTAGAAGAGTGGGGTGACGAATTCACTGCTAAGATGGGTGCTGAAGCGATCAAAGATCTGCTTTCAACAATGGACCTTCATCAAGAAGTGGAAGAAATGCGCGAAGAGTTGGAAACAACTAACTCTGAAACTAAGCGTAAGAAAGTTACTAAGCGTTTGAAGCTAGTTGAAGCGTTCATTTCGTCAGGCAACAAGCCTGAGTGGATGATCCTGACTGTACTTCCAGTGCTACCGCCAGATCTACGCCCTCTAGTACCACTAGATGGCGGTCGTTTTGCGACTTCTGATCTGAACGACCTTTACCGTCGTGTGATCAACCGTAACAACCGTTTGAAGCGTCTTCTAGAGCTAGCGGCTCCAGACATCATCGTACGTAACGAAAAGCGTATGCTGCAAGAGTCTGTTGATGCCCTTCTAGATAACGGTCGTCGCGGTCGTGCGATCACGGGTTCTAACAAGCGTCCTCTGAAATCTCTTGCTGATATGATCAAGGGTAAACAAGGTCGTTTCCGTCAGAACCTTCTAGGTAAACGTGTAGACTATTCTGGCCGTTCTGTAATCACAGTTGGTCCATACCTTCGTCTACATCAGTGTGGTCTTCCTAAGAAGATGGCACTTGAGCTATTTAAGCCGTTCATCTACAGCAAGCTAGAAACTCGTGGCATGGCTACGACAATCAAAGCTGCTAAGAAAATGGTAGAGCGCGAAGAAGCGATCGTTTGGGATATCCTAGACGAAGTTATCCGTGAACACCCAGTACTGCTTAACCGTGCACCTACACTTCACCGTCTAGGTATCCAAGCGTTTGAACCAGTACTAATCGAAGGTAAAGCGATTCAGCTTCACCCACTAGTGTGTGCGGCATACAACGCCGACTTCGATGGTGACCAAATGGCTGTACACGTGCCTCTAACTCTAGAAGCACAGCTTGAAGCTCGTACCCTAATGATGTCGACGAATAACATTCTGTCGCCAGCATCAGGTGATCCAATCATCGTACCTTCTCAGGACGTTGTATTGGGTCTTTACTACATGACACGTGACAAGATCAACGTGAAAGGTGAAGGTATGTACCTTGCTGGCCCTGCTGAGGCTGAAAAGGCATACCGTACTAAGACTGCTGAGCTACACGCTCGCGTTAAAGTACGTATCACTGAAACTGTAGTAGATGAAGACGGCAATAGCACAACGAATACTGGCCTAGTTGATACGACTGTAGGTCGTGCAATGCTATGGCAGATCGTTCCAGCTGGCCTACCGTACAACATCGTTAACCAAAAGTTAGGTAAGAAGCAGATCTCTACTCTTCTTAACGAGTGTTACCGTAAGCTTGGTCTAAAAGATACAGTAGTATTTGCTGACCAAATCATGTACGCAGGTTTCGCATACGCGGCACTTTCTGGTGTTTCTGTAGGTATCAACGATATGGTTGTTCCTCAAGCGAAATACGATGAAATTGAATCTGCTGAAGAAGAAGTTCGTGAAATCCAAGAGCAATTCCAATCAGGTCTTGTTACTGCGGGTGAGCGTTACAACAAAGTTATCGATATCTGGGCATCTACGAATGACCGCGTTGCGAAAGCAATGATGGATAACCTATCTTCTGAAACAGTTATCAACCGTGACGGCGAAGAAGAACAGCAAGAATCGTTCAACAGCATCTACATGATGGCTGACTCGGGCGCACGTGGTTCTGCAGCTCAGATTCGTCAGCTAGCAGGTATGCGTGGTCTGATGGCGCGTCCAGATGGTTCAATCATCGAAACGCCGATCACAGCGAACTTTAAAGAAGGTCTAAACGTCCTTCAGTACTTTATCTCAACGCACGGTGCTCGTAAGGGGCTTGCGGATACAGCACTGAAAACAGCAAACTCGGGTTACCTAACTCGTCGTCTAGTAGACGTTGCTCAAGACGTTGTAGTACACGAACATGACTGTGGCACGCATGAAGGTATCGACATGATGCCTCACATCGAAGGTGGTGACGTTAAAGTTGCACTTTCTGAGCTTGCTCTAGGTCGTGTAGTAGCTGAAGACGTTCTTAAGCCTGGTACTGAAGATGTACTGATTCCACGTAATACTCTGATTGATGAGAAGTGGTGTCAAATCATGGAAGACAACTCAGTAGATAGCATGAAAGTGCGCTCTGTTGTTACCTGTGATGCAGACTTCGGTTGTTGTGCACAGTGTTACGGTCGTGACCTAGCACGTGGTCACCTAGTGAACCAAGGTGAAGCAGTTGGTGTTATCGCTGCACAATCTATCGGTGAACCGGGTACACAGCTAACGATGCGTACGTTCCACATCGGTGGTGCGGCATCTACTGCAGCAGCAGAGAACAGCATCCAAGCTAAGACAACTGGTACTGTGAAACTTCACAATGCTAAGTTCGTAGTTAACAAAGATAAGAAACTGGTTATCACTTCTCGTGCATCTGAGATGACGATTATTGATGAATTCGGCCGTACTAAAGAGAAGCACAAACTTCCTTACGGTTCGATGCTAACCAAAGGCGACAACGCAGCAGTTACTGCTGGTGAAGTTGTAGCTAACTGGGAAGCGCATACCATGCCAATCATCACTGAAGTGGCAGGTCGTATCCAATTCGTAGATATGATCGATGGTATTACAGTTTCTCGTCAAACTGACGATCTAACGGGTCTTTCTTCAAGTGAAGTAACAGACGCAGCAGCTCGCCCAGCAGCAGGTAAAGATATGCGTCCAGCTATCAAACTTGTTGATGAACAAGGTAATGACGTAATGATCCCTGGTACTGATATGCCAGCTCACTACTTCCTACCTGGCAAAGCGATTGTAAACATCGAAGATGGCGCTGAAGTTGGCATTGGTGACACACTATCTCGTATCCCTCAAAAATCGAGCGGAAACAAAGATATCACCGGTGGTCTGCCACGCGTAGCTGACCTATTCGAAGCTCGTAAGCCTAAAGAGCCTGCGATCCTTGCTGAGCACACAGGTACTGTGTCTTTCGGTAAAGAAACGAAAGGTAAGCGTCGTCTAGTAATCACTCGTGAAGGCGGTGACGCTTACGAAGAGATGATTCCTAAGCACCGTCAATTGAACGTGTTCGAAGGTGAGAAGATTGAACGTGGTGATGTAATCGCCGACGGTCCTGAAACTCCACACGATATCCTGCGTCTACGTGGTATCCACGCAGTGACTCAGTACATCGCGAACGAAGTTCAAGAAGTTTACCGCTTACAAGGCGTAAAGATTAACGATAAGCACATCGAGACTATCGTTCGTCAAATGCTACGTAAGTGTACAATCACTCATTCTGGTGACTCTCCGTTCCTACCTGGCGAACAAGTTGAGTACCACAATGTTAAGATTGCTAACCGTAAGCTAGAAGCTGAAGGTAAAGAACTAGTGCGTTTCGAGCGTGACCTACTAGGTATTACTAAAGCATCTCTTGCAACTGAGTCATTCATCTCAGCTGCATCGTTCCAAGAAACGACTCGCGTACTAACAGAAGCTGCGGTTTCTGGTAAGCGTGATGACCTTCGCGGTCTGAAAGAGAACGTAATTGTTGGTCGTCTGATCCCAGCTGGTACTGGTTTCGCATACCACCAAGAGCGTCAAAAGCAACGTGAAGAAGAGCAAGAAGGTCCTTCAGCTGAACAAGCTACTGACAATCTAGCAGCACTTCTAAACGCTGGTTTCTCTTCAGAAGAGTAAGCTCTACGAGTAGTCTCTAAGAGATAAGAAAAAGGCACCTTCGGGTGCCTTTTTTGTATCTGGCGTATTGGTATTTAGCTATGACTTATAAAGTGATAGGTGTGATTATCTAGCTGGTGGGGTTGGATTTATGTCCTGAAGAGTGCTCTTTGAGGCCAGTAAGATAAAGGGTAGAGATGATTAGGCTGATTAGGGCTGTAACCATATGCTTATGGCTAAAGGTCAGGGCGAGCGAGTAAGCTCTGTCTGAAAGGTTCTGGGTAGTTTGGATAACCTTACAGACAAAACAAAAAGCTTGCACAGAGGCAAGCTTATTAAGGATTCAGCTAACTAAGCGCCTGGTGGAATCGCTAAACTGTCTGCAATAAGCTGGATAAGATTATCTTCTACTTCAAAACGTACTTCGAGTAGTTCACCTACTTTTGACATATCTCCTTCGAAGTTAGGCAACTCATCGTCTGCACTTACTTTAACGTACTTATCATTGAACTCTAGAAGCGGCTCGGTTGTAAGTACGATCTTCGCGTAAGTTGTATCAATCTCGTCATTGGTTTTAAAGCCTGTTGCTTGCCATTTTTTCATGACCATATCGTAGATCTTAAAATGACCCTCTGAGATATAATCGACAACATGATCGCAGAATGAGCTTATTTCTTTAGGAGAAGGGAGTTCAACAACGTTTGATTGCCCATTGCTAGCTGGCTGCAAGGCACCTAGCTTACAATACTCAACGATTAGAGACTGTCGAGTTTCGAGCCAATGATCGATGACCTCATTAGAGCCACCCCATTGTTCTTGTATTTGTTTGAATTTATTTAGCATGACCATGTCCTCATGATCTGATCACAACCTTGTGATCAAGTAATTGCCTAAGCAGGGTCCATTTATTGGTATCTACTAAAAGTAATAGTTTGAATTATTCTCGGCTACAACTCTAGTATGAAATCAGATTGCCAGTAAAATGAACGAACTGCAAGCAATGAGGCATAGGGATGTTAAAAAAAAGTGATAACAAAATGACAGAGCAAGCTTATTGGTGCGTCGTTTCAGGTAGTGATATTTGGGTTAATAATGATCAGTTTCCTTATGGCTCAGCTGAAGAGCTAGGGCTGGATGTCGAGCATGCAATCTGCATTGGTCAGCATCAAGGTCGTAAGGTGTATTGGCTCAACGATTGCGATGTGGAGATTGATCTGAGCATGGTCAGCCTAAGAGATTTGCTTCACTGGCCTGAATCAAGTTTTCTGATCGCAAGCAAAGCTATCCAGTATGGGCACATGACACAAAGTATGCGTTTTTGTCCTCAGTGCGGCGGTCGTAATCATTTGAATCATAATCAGGTGGCGATGCAATGTGGAGACTGCCGAACGCTTCATTACCCTCGTATCTTCCCGTGCATCATTGTCGCTGTACGAAACGACAACAAGATATTACTTGCGCAGCACCCAAGGCATAAAACGGGTATGTACACCGTAATAGCGGGCTTCCTAGAGGTTGGAGAAACCCTAGAGCAGTGTGTGGCGCGAGAAGTCAAAGAAGAAACGGGGATCGATGTGAGTAACATTCGTTACTTTGGTAGCCAGCCATGGGCGTTTCCATCGAGTATGATGATGGGCTTTCTTGCAGATTATGCTGGTGGTACGCTTAAACCCGATTACAGTGAACTGTCGGATGCCCAATGGTTTGACGTAACAAGCCTACCTGATGTTGCTCCAGTCGGAACGATTGCGAGACAATTGATTGAGAATACAGTCGATGACATAAGGAAAGCCGGCGTCGCGGAGCAAGAACTAGAACATTAAATTACCTGTGATAGTATTTGGCCTATGGGTGGTCAAACACTAAAAAAAACCCTCCACAAGTGGAGGGGGTAAGTAAGATGTCGTTATGAGATGCTGAGTAGTGACTACTCAGTTGTTATAATTGTAATTTTCGCTAGCGAACAAATTTTTAACATGCTCCTGTAATTGGGTGCAAATTAAGCATGGATTTAAAAGTTAATAACTTGATCTAGGTTGCAAAGCACACAGCTTTTACCCTTCAATCAGTGTTAGAATACTTGCCATCAAAACTAGACAAGATTGAATTGGAATTTAACGGAATGACCGAATTAAAAAACGATCGCTATTTACGCGCACTTTTAAAACAGCCTGTTGATTACACACCGGTATGGATGATGCGCCAAGCTGGCCGCTATCTTCCAGAGTACAAAGCAACGCGCGCTGAAGCGGGCGATTTCATGTCTTTGTGCAAAAACGCTGAACTAGCATCAGAAGTAACACTTCAACCTTTACGTCGTTTCCCGCTTGATGCGGCAATCTTGTTCTCTGACATCCTAACTATCCCAGATGCGATGGGGTTAGGTTTGTACTTCGAAACAGGTGAAGGCCCTAAGTTTGAACGCCCTATCACATGTAAAGCTGACGTAGAAAAAATTGGCCTACCTGATCCTGAAGGTGAACTTCAATACGTAATGAATGCCGTTCGTCAGATCCGTAAAGACCTGAAAGGCGAAGTGCCACTGATTGGTTTCTCTGGTAGCCCTTGGACATTGGCAACTTACATGGTTGAAGGCAGCAGCTCGAAGGCGTTCACTAAGATCAAGAAGATGATGTATGCAGAGCCACAAACGTTGCACTTACTTCTAGATAAGCTGGCTGACACTGTTATTGAATACCTGAACGCGCAAATTAAAGCAGGTGCACAATCGGTAATGGTATTCGACACATGGGGTGGTGTACTTACTCCGCGTGACTACAACCTGTTCTCACTGCAGTACATGCACAAAATTGTCGATGGCCTAATTCGTGAAAACGAAGGTCGCCGTGTACCGGTTACTCTGTTCACTAAGAACGGTGGCATGTGGCTAGAATCTATCGCAGCGACTGGCTGTGATGCAGTTGGGCTAGACTGGACAATCAATATTGCTGATGCAAAAGCACGTATTGGCGATAAAGTGGCTCTACAAGGCAACATGGACCCATCAGTACTTTACGCACAACCTGAGCGTATTCGTGAAGAAGTCGGCACTATCCTTGAAGGTTTTGGTGACGGCGGTACTGGCCACGTATTTAACCTTGGCCATGGTATTCACCTAGATGTGCCACCAGAAAATGCTGGTGTATTTGTGGACGCAGTTCACGACCTATCTAAGCCATACCATAAGTAATTCAGTATGTGTTTTTAGAAAAAGCGCTGTCGAGAAATCGGCAGCGCTTTTTTATTATCTTTCTATCCGCACTCAATATCGGCTAAATCATCGTTGATGTGCAGCTAATTAGGCATTTGGATCATGGCAGGCCAAATGCTCTGATACGTGCTTCCTGATATAGGGAATGACTTCACTTTCGAACCATGGGTTTTTCTTGAGCCAGATATTATTACGTGGTGAAGGGTGGGGAAGTGGCAAAAATTCTGGAGCCCAAGCCTGCCAGTTACGTACCGTTTCAGTGAGTGTGCTGGTGGCTTTATCTTTTAGATAATAGTTTTGCGCATACTGACCAATCAGCAAGGTCATTTGGATGTTGGGCAGTGATTGCAGTACTTTTTGGTGCCATAGCGCAGCGCACTCCTTTCGAGGCGGTAGATCGCCACTTTTTCCCTTTCCTGGATAGCAAAAGCCCATCGGGACAATCGCGACTTTTTGTTCGTCATAAAACGTATCGCTATCCATCTCTAGCCATTCTCTCAATCGCTCGCCACTGGCGTCGTTCCAAGGGATAGATGATTGATGAACCTTGATACCGGGTGCTTGGCCTATGATTAACAAGCGCGCGTTTGGGTGTGCCTGAATCACTGGGTTTGCACCGTGTGATAAATGAGGTTCACAAGCGGTGCATTGTCGTATCTCGGTGAGCAGTGACGAGAACATCAGTAGCCTTTATCAAAATCAATGGTGTTATTCAGTGTAAAACCATCTCGCCATTGTTGGTAATTATTGGCGAAGATCTCCACGACCTGTCTTGGCTCACTTAGAGCCGCAATGTGTGGTGTGATGGTCACTTGCGGCAACGTCCAAAACGGGTGTTCTTGTGTGAGAGGTTCGCATTCAAAGACATCTAAGAAAGCGTGTTCAACCCATTTATTCTTAATCGCAAGCAGTAACGCTTTATTGTCTACGCTTTCCCCGCGCCCCACATTAAACAGCAATACGTTAGAGCAGTAGCTTAAGGTGGTTTGATTCAGTAGTTGGTAGGTCTCATCCGTTGATGGCAGGGTGTTCACTACAATATCCGCTTGCTTGAGGGCGGCTTCTAGTTCATTAATGTGGAAAGTGTCTTTGAAGGTTTCTTGCTTTGATGGGATACCTGTCCGGTTGACACCTATGGTGTGAATACCAAAAGCAGCAGCGGTTTTAGCTAAATGACTGCCAATTGACCCCGTTCCTAAAATCACCATGGTTTTGTCAGTTAGGCTGGTATAAAGCTGCGGCTGCCAGTTTCGTTGTACTTGTTGCTGGTGGTAGTGAGGAAAGTGTCTACAGTGGCTGATCGTGTAACCCAACACGTATTCAGCAATCGCAGGGCCGAAGATGCCTTTGACGTTGGTCAGCGTATAATCTTGGCGAAGATCCGGCTGAGTGAGTTTATTGATTCCAGCATAGGTACTTTGCACCCAGTCTAGCTTTTTAAACTCATTAAGTCGCTCCACTATTAAAGGAGGAGCAGCCAGTACGATCTCAGCTAATTCGGGGTTTTGAGTGATTTCGAGGTCAGGTAACCCTTGGTTTAGAATCAGTTGCGTATAGGTATCGTCATGCTCGGTAAGAATATAGAGCTTATTCGTAAAATTGTTCATCGGCTTACCTTTTCCCCCCAGGGTTTATCAAGTACACTTTCGCTGTCTTTTTCTGCAATTATTGAGTGACTATGCTTCAGAATCCACTGCAGGTTCGTCTTGAAAAGTTAGAACCTTGGCAACAAATTACTTTTATGGCGTGTCTATGTGAGCGTATGTATCCTAACTATGCCATGTTTTGTGAGAATACAGAATTTGCGGAAGCTCGAATCTACCGTGATGTTTTGGATAGCATTTGGGAAATCCTAACCGTTAAAACGGCAAAGGTGAACTTTGAGCGTCAACTTGAGAAAGTAGAAGAGCTATTCCCTAGCGCAGATGATTTTGATTTCTATGGTGTTTACCCTGCAATGGATGCATGCCAAGGCTTAGCAACATTAATCCATGGTCTACTTGATCGTGAGCATATGTTGGAAGCGGTAATTAAAGTGAGTCAACAATCGGTGAAGACGGTTGCTGAGCTTGAGTTTGCTCAAGGCGCTGAAGAAGTGACGAACGAAAACCAGAAAGAAAACGAAGCGGTATGTGAAGAGTGGGACGTTCAGTGGGCCATTTTCCGACCTCTACGTGAAACGACTGAGCGTGACTTAGAGCTGATCAAAGACCTACGCCACGAACTGCGTGAAGACCCAGTGAGCAACATTGGTGTTGCGTTATAACGGATGTTGAGTTGTAGCGAATAGAATAAAAAACAAAGGCTCCCTAGGGAGCCTTTGTTGTATCTGACGCTATCAAATTTAGATTAAGCGTCTTTCTTGTCTTCTTTTTGAACCTTGCTTTCATCCGCTGACTTTGAGTCTGAGGTGTCGTTGTCTGCTAGAGTTTTTTCTTCTAGCTCGTCCTCTTCATCGCGGTTTTCGATAACACCGTGTGTCTCTTTCCACGTTTCCCAGCGTTGGAACGCCAGTTCTTGCATGTCTGTGGTTTTATCTGCTTCGTCGACAATCTCTTCACCCACTAGGTGTTCAAAGATATCTTCTAGGGTGATGATGCCCTGAATTGTGCCGTACTCGTCCACAACTAAAGACAGTTGCAGGCGGTTTGCCATCATTTGGTCAAAGGCCTTAGCTAAGCCCATGTTGTTTAGCAAGACGTGGATAGGGCGCATCACTTCACCCAGAGCCTTCTCACCGCAACCCGCTTGCTGCAATCTAAACAGCTCTAAGCGGTGGACAAAACCGATGATATTGTCAGTTTGCTCGCTGTAAACCAGTGGGCGTGAGAATGGCGTGTCTTTGTGTTGTTCTAGGAACGTATTAACACTCATTTCTGCATCAACGCGGAATACAACAGGGCGTGGTGTCATGACTTGAGTCACGGGCACATCTTGAATACCTAACAGATTGCTCAGGATTTTTGATTCACCTTCAGCAAATTCACCGCTCTCTTTTGCCAAAATAGCCATTGCAGATAGCTCATCACGCATTTTTGGTGCCTGGTGGCCGCGAGCTAAACGTTTGGTGATTTGCTCTGAGAACCACACAAATGGTGTTAGGAAAAAGACCATCCAGCGAAGCACATTTGATGATGCTGGAGCAAGTTGACGCCAGTAGGTTGCGCCAATGGTTTTTGGAACAATCTCAGACAGAACTAAAATACCCAGAGTTAATACGGCAGAGAATACGCCTAACCATTGGCTACCAAAAATGACTGCTGCTTGTGCACCCGCTGTCGCTGCACCTATGGTGTGCGCGATGGTGTTGAGCGTTAAAATTGACGCAAGCGGGCGGTCAATGTCGGTTTTCAGTTTGTCTAATGACTCTGCTGCAGGGTGCCCATTTTGTTTTAGTTGAGCAATGTAGCTCGGACTAATACTCAAAAGTACAGCTTCCAAAACAGAACAAATGAAAGAAACTCCAATAGCAATGGAGACGTAAATAGTTAGCAGCAGCATGTTTGCCCTTAAATTAAATTGTACGCTTTAGCAGCGATTCAGCGTGGATTATAGAGAATAAGTAGTGGCTAGGTCATCATTAATTTTGCTCTCAACCCCTTTTAAACAAGGGCTTGCTCAGTAAAATCAGTAACAAATTGTGAGTTATTACTCATATTATGGCTAAAACTACGGCATTAGAGCTAAAGATCGACGACAAACCTTTGCCAGATGGGGCATTTATGTTTTAGAGTGAATCGAATTCAAAAATACAAAGAAGGGAAACCTAAAATGAACAAGACTCAATTAATCGACTTTATTGCTGAAAAAGTGGACCTTTCTAAAGCACAAGCTAAAGCTGCTCTAGAAGCGACTCTTGGCGGTGTTACAGATGCTCTTAAAGATGGCGATCAAGTTCAGCTAATTGGTTTTGGTACTTTTAAAGTAAACCACCGTGCAGCTCGCACTGGTCGTAACCCAAAAACTGGTGACGAGATCCAAATCGCTGCTGCAAATGTTCCAGCATTTGTTGCAGGTAAAGCGCTGAAAGATTCAGTGAAATAATCTAAACTGTACCGAGGTAGTCGTATTCCACCTCGGTACAGGTTTTTATGAAAAAAGCATTTCTTCTCGTTTCACTATTATCTACATTTCTCATTGGCTGTTCATCAACCAGCCCTCGCAAAAACCTAGAGCAATTTGAAACTCACACCGGCGGCCAAGTCATGGGCGACGCGACAAGTTTCTACTGGGTTACAAACAAGCTAACACAACCTCATACTTCAGCTGACTACGTCACTGTAGGCGATTACGGCTGGTACCAAACGGACTATGCTTGGTCGGAAGGTATACTTCGTGAATTTATTCGTGAAGGTGAGCAACGTAATTCTTCTAATGAGCTGGTTCCGTATAGTGTCCATGTGCGTTTTAATAAGTCAGGCGAAGCTGTATATCAGCAGTATCGTATTGATAGCAAAATTTTACCTATCCAAGTTAAGCAACTCGAAAGCTACCAGAAAGAAGCCAAGTCGGTTTTAGAAACTACGATGAAGCAGCATGACGAAGGGCTAAGACTGGTTCAGGGTTACTGGAATGGTCGTTCTTTTGAAACGTGTGCTGGTGGTGAGTTTGATCGCTTTGAATTTAATCAGACCTTGCCAAGCTTCGTGATCGATCGATTGGCGTCTGTGGAAAGCTATGCGGCGTTTCTTGGCAGTGATTCACTAGGTAAGATGAGCGTAGAAGAGTTACTGATGCTGGCTGAAGACAGCCATGATTGTGTCGTTAGGCCGTCATTGTTGAAAGAATAGCGATCAACTAAAGGATTGAGGGTATTTGGCTTGCTGTAGGCCAAGTGCTGATTTGTCTGTACAGGTACAGATTCCTAGAGAGATTGAGTGATAAAAAAGGCGCCTATCGAGGCGCCTTTTCTGTCATTTGCTTACTGTTATTGGAAAGTAAGCGAGCAACAAGATTGTTTACTGCTCTTGTTCGCGCGCAATCGCACGGTAACCAATATCATTGCGGTGGAACATACCATTCCAGCTAACTTGCTTCGTCAACGCGTAAGCGCGCTCTTGAGCCTCAGAAACCGTATTGCCCAGTGCTGTTGCACAAAGTACACGACCGCCGTTTGTCACAACGTCGCCAGCTTCATTATTTGTCGTACCCGCGTGGAAAACCTTTTGGCCTTCAACTTCGCTTGTTGGTAGTGAAATAACGTCACCTTTTGCGTAGTCAGCAGGGTAACCGCCAGCCGCAAGAACAACACCGATAGAAGCGCGTGGATCCCACTTCGATTCTGCTTCGTCGAGCTTCTCGTCGATAGCCATCAGGCAAAGTTCAACAAGGTCTGACTCCATACGCATCATGATAGGTTGCGTTTCAGGGTCGCCAAAGCGGCAGTTGTATTCGATAACTTTAGGTGTGCCGTCAGCATCGATCATTAGGCCAGCGTAAAGGAAACCTGTGTAAGGTGCGCCTTCCGCGTCCATGCCACGTACCGTTGGGTAGATAACTTCTTCAAGGATACGGTTGTGGATTTCAGGCGTCACAACAGGAGCAGGAGAGTAAGCACCCATGCCACCGGTGTTAGGACCAGTGTCTTTGTCGCCAACACGTTTGTGATCTTGGCTGGTGGCCATAGGAAGCACGCTAGAACCGTCAACCATTACGATGAAGCTTGCTTCTTCGCCTTCAAGGAACTCTTCAATTACCACGCGGCTGCCTGCTTCGCCAAATGCGTTGCCTGCTAACATGTCTTTGATTGCGTCTTCTGCTTCTTCAAGGGTCATCGCAACGATAACGCCTTTACCAGCAGCAAGGCCGTCAGCTTTTACTACGATTGGAGCACCTTGCTCGCGAACGTAAGCGATAGCTGGCTCGATCTCAGTGAAGTTTGAGTAGTAACCTGTTGGGATATCGTGACGAGCTAGGAAGTCTTTGGTGAATGCTTTAGAGCCTTCAAGCTGTGCTGCCGCTTGAGTTGGGCCGAAGATTGGTAGGCCAACTTCGCGGAATGCATCAACCACACCAATAACCAATGGTGCTTCAGGGCCCACGATAGTCAGTTCGATTTTTTTATCTTGAGCAAACTCGACTAAACCAGCGATGTCTTCAACACCGATGTTTACGTTCTCAAGTTTCGGCTCAAGTGCAGTACCTGCGTTGCCTGGAGCGATGAATACTGTTTCAACATTTGGGTTTTGTGCCGCTTTCCAACCAAGTGCATGCTCACGACCGCCGGCACCGATAATCAATACATTCATGTTTTAAAATCCTTATAGCTGCTTCAGAGCCTTTATTTCTGCGTCAAACATGCTCACTTATGGTCATAAGCTCCGCGTGTTTTCCTTGAACTAAAGTCACTGACTTGCTCTACGTATTTCAAATATCGGAATATTTAAAAAACAAAATTATAAGTTTTGCTCAAAGTAGTTGGTGATGTGGCTAGGCAGCAATTGAGCCCATCCCCGGGAGCATAGTCCGCTATGTGACCGGGGTGGGCGAAAGCAGCTAACGACGCCACAGTGCCAAATACGAAGAGGAAATTAGTGGCGGAAGTGACGCATGCCCGTAAAGATCATCGCCATGCCGTGTTCGTCTGCTGCAGCGATAACTTCGTCATCACGCATAGAGCCGCCCGGTTGGATAACACACTTGATGCCAGCTTCTGCTGCCGCGTCGATACCGTCACGGAATGGGAAGAATGCATCTGATGCCATCACACAACCTTCAACCTGTAGACCTTCGTCCGCCGCTTTGATGCCTGCGATCTTCGCTGAGTAAACGCGGCTCATTTGGCCTGCGCCAACACCAATTGTCATGTCACCTTTCGAGTAAACGATAGCGTTAGACTTAACGTACTTCGCTACTTTCCAGCAGAATAGCGCATCTTTTAGCTCTTCAGCCGTTGGTTGACGCTTAGAAACTACTTTTAGGTCGTCTTCAGAAACCATGCCTTGGTCGCGGTCTTGAACTAGCAGGCCGCCGTTAACGCGCTTTACGTCAAAGCCAGTCGTCTTCGTTGTCCACTCGCCACACTCAAGTAGGCGAAGGTTTTTCTTAGCTGCTACGATTTCTACTGCTTCAGCAGAAACTGATGGTGCAATGATAACTTCAACGAATTGACGCTCAGTGATAGCCGTTGCTGTTGCAGCGTCTAGCTCACGGTTGAAAGCGATGATGCCGCCAAATGCAGACGTTGGGTCTGTTTTGAATGCACGGTCGTAAGCTTCTAGGATGTCTTCACCTAGTGCAACACCACATGGGTTAGCGTGCTTAACAATTACACATGCTGGCTGGTCGAACTCTTTCACACACTCAAGTGCTGCGTCAGTGTCAGCGATGTTGTTGTAAGAAAGTGCTTTACCTTGGATTTGACGAGCTGTAGATACAGACGCTTCTTCAGGGTTTGCTTCAACGTAGAAAGCGGCTGCTTGGTGGCTGTTCTCACCGTAGCGCATGTCTTGCTTCTTCTCGAACTGTTGGTTGAACGTGCGAGGGAATTTGCTCTCTTCATCGCCTTCCTTGTTCGCGCCGTAGCTAGGAACCATAGTGCCGAAGTAGTTAGCGATCATGCCGTCGTAAGAAGCCGTGTGCTCAAATGCAGCGATAGCGAGGTCGAAGCGAGTCTCTAGGGTTAGAGATTGCTCGTTAGCGTCCATTTCAGTGACAACGCGCTCGTAGTCGTGTGCGTTTACAACGATCGTTACGTCTTTGTGGTTTTTCGCTGCAGAGCGAACCATTGTAGGGCCACCGATGTCGATATTCTCAACAGCGTCAGCAAGGGTACAACCTTCTTTAGCAACGGTTTCTGCGAATGGGTATAGGTTTACAACAACCATATCGATAGGGTTGATACCGTGAGTTTCCATCACGTCATCATCTTGGCCACGACGGCCTAGAACACCACCATGAACTTTTGGGTGCAGAGTCTTAACACGGCCATCCATCATTTCTGGGAAACCAGTGTAGTCAGATACTTCTGTAACAGAGATGCCTTTTTCAGCAAGCAGGCGAGCAGTGCCACCGGTAGATAGGATATCTACACCACGGTTAGCAAGAGCTTGTGCAAATTCAACGATACCAGTTTTGTCTGATACGCTGATGAGAGCGCGGCGAATTGGACGAGCGTTATTCATGCTTCCATCTTCCTCAAATTCATGGGGTTAAAATAAAGATATTTGCCAAAAAAGAACTTGTTTCTATCTTCTTAGCGTGGATTATCTTAGATACCAGTAAGAGATAAAATATTGGCCAGTTTTGGTAAAGACCTTTTGGGTTTGTCTTATGATTAAGCAATAAGATAACCAACTCCAAATTTGATGGCGCAGATTCTAACTAATTTATTACAAAAAAGCTCGCGCAATCGTTTGGCATCTCAAAATTAATTATGAAAAGTGCCATTTCAGCCTGAAAAGTAACGATAAGGTTAATTGTGGAATGGACGGAACAGTAGGAAAAAACATGTTTCAGATCGGTGAATTAGCGAAAAGATGCGGTGTGACAGCCGATACCTTGCGGTTTTATGAAAAAAGTAACCTGATTGCTCCTGCCAGTCGCAGTGACTCAGGATATCGCTTATATGATGAAAACAATCAAAAACAGGTGACCTTTATTCTTAAATCTAAAGCGTTAGGGCTGAGTTTAGATGAAATTAAGGAATTGCTCGAGATTCGCTTGGAAGCAACGCAGCACAGTTGCTCGGAAGTGAAAGCCATCACAACGGCAAAGCTGACACTTATTGATGAAAAAATCAGTGAACTTGGCAGAATACGCACGGCATTAAAGAAGATTAATGATGCTTGCTGCGGTCATGTAGATGACGATGCGAGCCATTGTTCTATCTTAGGTGCTTTGGCGAGCGAAGATAAACAAAGCTCATGCTGTGCTGCTGATGGTAAATAGCTGAAAAGGTCCCCGTTAGGGAGAGAGGTTTACTACGGTTGATAACCCTAGGAAGCTTGCAGTATTTTGGCTCTTAGTTGAGCGTCAATTTTTAAAGTGGGTAGGTTATTATGGTAAAGCGTGACTTGGTTGCGACCAGTCTGCTTTGAAGAGTACATGGCTCTATCAGCTTGAGCCAATAGTTCTTTTATGGTTTTAAGGTGTGGTGTGTATTCAGCAACACCGATGCTGACTGTTGGGTAGATGATGTGGCCGTCTACGGTACACGGCGTTGATTCAATCGTTTTACGAATCGTCTCCGCAACGTAATAAGCTTCAATGGCACTGGTGTGTGTGAGAATGACACCGAATTCTTCGCCACCCAAGCGACCTAGATAATCATCGCAGTCTATTGACTGTTGGCATAAACTCGCGACTTGAACGATTACCTCATCACCAGAAAGGTGGCCAACTTGATCATTGATCTCTTTGAAGTGGTCTATGTCTATCATCAAACACGTTAAGCTTTGCTTAGGCGATTGACTGAACTCTTTTTCCAACCCAAGTAAAAAGGCACGTCTATTTAAAATCCCAGTTAGCTCATCGATTTCAGCGAGTTCTATCAGCTCAGCTTCACGTTGCTGTGCTTTAGTAATATCTCGCTCTTGCCACAGCACGTATTGCTTTTCTGGCGAGAGATACAATGGCTTTAATGTCGATTCAAAATATCGATCGTCTGATTCTGCAGATTCTTCCCCTTGAGCGAAAAGTTGTTCAATAGAAAGCTGAAGTTGCTGACAGGGCGCAAGAGAGTATTGAATGTATTGAATTTCGCGACTGGAATAAGCTTGCTTTGCCGCCTCTAACAGCTGCTTTTCAACCGCGGGAGGCAACAGTTCTGAAACTGTGTGGTGATTTGGATTGTCAAAGTTTTCAACAATACGTCCGGATGTATCCAACAGAAGATGACGATCAGGCAGTTCACGGATCAGTGTGCTAAGCCATTCTTCCCTTTTCATATCAAGCATGTAGCTTCCAGACGATTAGATTAATGGGTCATTATATCGGTAGTGATTACGTTATCAATCGTTACATCTCATTAATTGATTGATAATTGTTCGCTTGTTGCCATATAAACAAAAAAAAGCCGAGTTCAATAAAGAGCTCGGCTTCTAATTCAATAAATTACGAAAGAACGATTAGTTCATGCCGTATTTTTTAAGTTTCTTGCGAAGAGTACCGCGGTTAATACCCATCATGGTTGCTGCGCGAGTTTGGTTACCGCGAGTGTACTGCATGATAGTGTCTAGTAGTGGCTGTTCAACTTCAGCTAATACTAATTCGTATAACTCGCTGACTTCTTGACCGTTTAATTGAGCAAGGTAATTTTTCAATGATGCTTTAACTGAGTCACGTAGTGGCTTCTGCGTGATTTGGTCTTGTGATGTAACTGTAGTTACTGTCAATGCTTCTGAAGTCAGATTTTGTTCGAACATATTCGGTCTAGCTCTTCTCGTAATTATGGTGCAACGTTATCAAAAAAACCTTCTAGCGCTTCAAGCTGCAGATCACCTGCTTCGAATGCGTTGAAGGTACGGCGAAACTCACTCGCTTGTTCATGCTCTTTTAGATACCAACCCACATGCTTACGAGCGATGCGAGGGCCTAAAAACTCTCCATAAAATTCATGTAGAGCGAGCACATGACCAAGCATGATGTCTTTCACTTCCGAAATCGGGAGTGGGTCCATCGTGGTGCCGTTTTCCAAATAGTGTAGGATTTCGTTAAAAATCCAAGGACGTCCTTGGGCAGGTCGACCTATCATTAAAGCATCAGCGCCGGTGTACTCCAGCACAAACTTCGCTTTTTCCGGACTATCGATATCACCGTTAGCGATAACCGGAATAGATACTGCTTGTTTCGCTGCTTTAATGTGTTTGTATTCTGCCTCACCTTTGTACATACAAGCGCGAGTTCTCCCGTGAAGGGCAAGAGCTTGTATGCCGCAGTCTTCGGCTATTTTCGCGATTTGGACACAGTTTCTATTGTCTGTATCCCAGCCTGTGCGCGTTTTCAACGTTACTGGAACGTCGACAGCATTTACGACAGCCTTCAGAATATCTTCAATGAGTTCTGGATGCTGAAGTAGGGCTGAGCCCGCAAGCTTCTTATTCACTTTTTTGGCTGGGCAACCCATATTGATATCGATGATTTGCGCACCGTTAGCAACATTGAATTGAGCAGCCTCGGCCATAAGCTGTGGATCTGCACCAGCGATTTGTACTGAACGAATGCCCGATTCGCCTTCATGTACCATACGCTGCTGAGATTTTGACGTTTTCCAAACTTTCGGATTGGAGGACATCATTTCACTGACTGCCATCCCCGCACCGTAACGAAGACACAACTCACGGAATGGTCTATCCGTTACGCCAGCCATAGGAGCGACGATTAGATTGTTCTTAAGTTGATAATTTCCGATTTTCAAAAATGTCATCACAGTTCTGTACCAGCAAGGGCGCGCATTTTACGCATTTTTTCGCTGCGTGAAAAGACTAATATTTGAGCATTTACAATTTGTTTTTGTAATTCGTTTAAATTTCAATCAATTAGCGCCCAAAGTCTTACCTAGCCTTGCTTGCGACCAGAGATTCGACACCATTCTTGTTGTTCAATGATCGGATCAATGTGAAGCTCATCACGATAATAAGTTGCAACATCTTCCGCTTGTGTATCTAAAACACCCGACATTGCTAGTACACCATTTGGCTTTACTAGACCTTTAATGATGCCAGAAAGGTCGCGTAATGGACCGGCAAGAATGTTGGCAACAACAACGTCAGCGAGCAAACCTTCCGGTTGATCTTGTGGCAAGAACACCTCTAGTTGCTCAGCAACACCATTGCGTTGTGCGTTGTCTTTTGATGCAAGCAGAGCTTGAGGATCAATGTCGATCCCGACAACTTTTGCCGCGCCAAGTTTGATCGCAGCGATCGCAAGAATGCCTGAACCACAACCGAAGTCGATCACGGTTTTGCCTGTCAGGTCTAGGCCTTCAAGCCATTCAAGACACAATGCTGTTGTTGGGTGAGTGCCCGTACCAAATGCAAGACCAGGGTCTAGCATGACGTTTACAGCGTCAGGTTCAGGGATATCGCGCCAGCTAGGGCAAATCCATAAACGCTCACCAAACTTCATTGGGTGGAAGTTGTCCATCCATTCACGTTCCCAATCCTTGTCTTCAATTTGCTCTACTTTGTGAGCAAAGTCTGCAGGGAACATGTTGCTTGCTTTAATCTGCGCTAGAACGACACCAGTGTCAGTCTCAGCGTCGTAAAGCGCGAGAATGTCAGTATCACCCCAAAGGCGAGTTTCGCCCGGCAGAGGCTCAAATACAGGGGTATCTTGTGCATCCAGGAAAGTTACAGAAAGAGCACCAGTCTCTTCCATTAACATGTCGCCGATTTGTTCGGCATTTTCATTGGTAGCATTAAGCTTGATTTGAATCCAAGGCATGGCTGCATCTTCTATATGAGAAAAATTGGATGGCGAGTCTAGCAGAAAATATGAGCAAATTCACCAAAACCCCACGGAATATAATGGGGATTATGAATTGATTATTGCGAGTATTTACAAACAAAAATGCTCACCGAAGTGAGCATTTATTACTGTTCTACAGAGAACGAATTACGGAAGGCTAGCGTCTATTGTAGACCAAGCTTCTTCTCAAGGTAGTGGATGTTTGCCCCACCGTGTTGGAAGTTTTCGTCGTTCATAATAGACAGTTGAAGCTCAGTATTAACGTTAATACCTTCAACAATCATTTCACCCAATGCGTTCTTCATACGAGCGATAGCAACATCACGGTTCTCACCGTAAGTGATCAGCTTACCAATCATTGAATCGTAGTGTGGTGGCACTGTGTAACCCGTGTAGATGTGAGACTCCCAACGTACGCCCATACCACCTGGAGCATGGAAGCGCGTGATCTTACCCGGAGACGGTAGGAAACGTACGGGATCTTCTGCATTGATACGACATTCGATTGAGTGGCCGCGCAGCTTAATATCATCCTGTGTGAATGATAGAGGCTGACCAGCAGCAATGCGAAGTTGCTCTTTCACTAGATCGATACCCGTTACCATTTCAGTAATCGTGTGCTCAACCTGGATACGAGTGTTCATTTCGATGAAGTAGAACTCACCGTTCTCGTATAGGAATTCAAATGTACCTGCGCCGCGGTAACCAATCTCAAGACATGCACGAGTACAACGGTCGCCGATGTATTTACGCATTTCTTCAGTGATACCTGGTGCTGGCGCTTCTTCCACAACTTTCTGGTGACGACGCTGCATTGAACAGTCACGCTCACCTAGGTGGATAGCATTACCTTGACCATCGGCAAGCACTTGTACTTCAATGTGACGTGGGTTTTCTAGGAATTTTTCCATGTAAACCATGTCGTTATTGAAACATGCTTTTGCTTCAGCACGAGTCATTGCGATAGCTTCTGTTAGTTCTTTTTCAGTACGAACAACACGCATACCACGACCGCCGCCGCCGCCAGAAGCCTTGATGATTACAGGGAAACCAATGCGCTTAGCGTGCGCTTTGTTTTTCGCTTCGTCGTCGTCAAGAGGGCCGTCAGAACCTGGTACACAAGGTACACCCGCTTTTTTCATTGACGTGATAGCTGACACTTTGTCACCCATCATGCGAATGGTTTCAGCTTTAGGGCCAACGAAGATAAAACCACTGCGCTCTACCTGTTCTGCAAAATCTGCATTTTCAGATAGGAAGCCGTAGCCTGGGTGAATAGCAACTGCACCCGTTACTTCAGCAGCGCTGATGATACGAGGGATGTTCAGGTAGCTATCGATACCACGAGCTGGACCGATACAAATGGTTTCGTCAGCAAGCAGTACGTGCTTAAGATCGCGGTCAGCGGTTGAATGAACTGCGACCGTTTTGATGCCAAGCTCTTTACATGCTCGCAGAATACGCAGTGCAATTTCACCACGGTTCGCGATTACTAATTTATCTAACATAATGAGTGCTCTCTATTATTCGATAATTACTAGAGCTTGGTCGAATTCTACTGGTTGACCGTCTTCAACTAGGATAGCCGTTACAACACCAGATTTATCAGCTTCGATTTGGTTCATCATTTTCATCGCTTCAACGATACATAGTGTTTCGCCAGCAGTTACAGATTGACCCACTTTAACGAACGGTTTTGCATCTGGGCTTGGAGCACCGTAGAAAGTACCAACCATTGGAGAAAGAACTTGGTGACCAGCAGGAACCGCAGGAGCTGCCGCTTCTGCAGCTACAGGTGCCGCCGCAGGTGCTGCTGCCGCTACAGGAGCTGGAGCTGCTGCATATTGAATAGGCGCTGCAGATACAGGGCTGTTACGACTGATTCGTACTGACTCTTCACCTTCAGAGATCTCTAGCTCAGAAATACCAGACTCTTCAACCAATTCGATTAGCTTCTTGATTTTGCGAATATCCATTGTTTCTTTCTCTTTATCTGTTGATTGAACTTACTCTTTGACTGAGTAGGTTAGTAATAGTTCGTTGTTTTTATTTACTTTGCGTTGAGCTTGTTGAGCGCAGCTGTCAAAGCAAATTGATAACCTTGGGCACCTAAGCCACAAATCACACCTTCTGCTTTATCAGACAGGTAAGAGTGGTGACGGAATGGTTCACGTGCGTGAACATTCGATAGGTGAACCTCAATAAATGGGATAGCAACACCAAGTAGTGCATCACGCAACGCCACACTGGTATGTGTAAAGGCCGCTGGGTTGATAATAATGAAATCAACATTTTGATAAGCACTATGGATAGCTTCAATCAGCTCATACTCACGATTTGACTGTAAGTGAGATAGCTCAACATCGTGTGTTTTCGCTTGCTCGGTCAATGAGCTAATAATCTGGTCAAGTGTTTGAGAACCGTAGTGTGCAGGTTCTCTAAGGCCTAACAGATTAAGGTTTGGTCCATTTAAAACTAGAATGCGAAACTTTGTAGACATTGTGGGGCTATCTTCCTTTATCGTGTTTACGAACGTGAATGTTGCCATTTTATTGAAAATTTGGGGATAATTTCCAGTAAGAAAAACCCAAATTTAAAAATTAGAACCAGATTATAGCTAATTCAGCGCAAATCGCAGCAATTTACTGGTCTAATCTCCTATTGAGAGAGTGTGAGATTGTTACCAACTTAACAAAAAAGCGCCTTAGCCTTAATTTTGTCGAGGATATTTGAGATCAAGATCAGCCATAAAAAAACCGCCACATAGGTGACGGTTTAGAAAGGAGTTGTTTTAAACAGTAATTACGTAATGTGACGGGTTGCTTATGCCAGTTCCGCTTTCTCTGCAATCAGCTTATCGACCACGCTTGGGTCTGCGAGTGTCGACGTATCGCCTAGGTTGCCAGTATCGCCAGTGGCAATCTTACGCAGGATACGACGCATGATTTTACCTGAACGAGTTTTTGGTAATGAGTCGGTCCAGTGCAGTACATCTGGCGTTGCGATTGGGCCTATCTCTTTGCGTACCCAGTCTTTCACTTCTTTATGAAGCTCTGCGGTCGGAAATTCACCATCATTCAACGTGATGTAAGCGTAAATCGCTTGGCCTTTAATATCATGAGGGATACCTACAATCGCAGCCTCTGCGATCTTATCAAATGCGACTAGAGCCGATTCAATCTCAGCGGTACCCATACGGTGGCCTGATACGTTCAGAACGTCATCAACACGGCCAGTAATCCAGTAGTAACCGTCTTCATCACGACGAGCACCATCACTGGTGAAGTACATGCCTTTAAAGGTCGAGAAGTAAGTTTGTTCGAAACGGTCATGATCGCCGTGAACGGTACGCATCTGGCCTGGCCAAGAGTCAAGAATCACTAGGTTGCCGTCTGTTGCACCCTCAATGATGTTACCCATGTTATCAACCAGCGCCGGTTGCACACCGAAGAATGGACGCGTCGCTGAGCCCGGTTTTAGATCGGTTGCCCCCGGTAGTGGTGCGATTAAGATACCACCCGTTTCTGTTTGCCACCATGTATCAACAATTGGAGACTGCTCATTACCGATTGTTTTGTAGTACCACTCCCACGCCTCTGGGTTGATAGGTTCACCCACTGAGCCCATGATTCTTAGGCTGTCACGAGACGTGCCTTCAACGGCTTCATTGCCTTTCGCCATCAATGCACGAATAGCTGTTGGCGCCGTATAAAGAATATTAACTTGGTGCTTATCGACCACTTCACTCATGCGGCTTGTGTTCGGGTAGTTCGGCACGCCTTCAAACAGAATGGTTTTTGCACCATTGGCAAGCGGTCCGTAAACAAGGTATGTGTGACCGGTAATCCAACCCACATCGGCTGTACACCAGAAAGTTTCGCCTTCTTGGTAATCGAATACGTATTTGAAGGTCATTGCTGCATAAACAAGGTAACCACCTGTGGTGTGCATAACACCCTTAGGTTTGCCTGTTGAACCTGACGTATAAAGGATGAATAGTGGGTCTTCTGCGTTCATCTCTTCTGGAGGACAATCTGCAGATACATTAGCAATAGCATCGTGCCACCACACATCGCGGTGTTCGTGCCATGCAACATCGCCGCCAGTACGTTTGAATACTACAACCTTTTCGATGTTCTTCACTTCAGGATTCGTCAGTGCTTCATCGACATTTTTCTTCAGTGGAACCGCACGGCCGCCACGCACGCCTTCATCGGCAGTGATAACGACTTTAGAATTTGAGTCGATAATACGACCAGACAGTGCTTCTGGGGAGAAACCGCCAAATACTACTGTGTGAACCGCCCCGATACGGGTACACGCCAGCATCGCAACCGCAGCTTCTGGAACCATTGGCATGTATAAACAAACTACATCACCTTTGCGCACGCCTTGCTCTTTTAGAGCATTTGAAAACAGGCACACTTCTTTGTGTAGTTCATTAAAAGTTAGAGTTTTGTCATCTGCCGGGTCATCGCCTTCCCAGATAATAGCGACTTCATCGCCGCGTTCAGCAAGGTGGCGGTCGATACAGTTAGCCGAAACGTTAAGCGTGCCATCTTCAAACCAGCGAATATCAATGTGGCCAGGGTCGAAAGAGGTATTTTTTACCTGTGTGAAAGGTTTAATCCAATCAACGATTTTTCCGTGTTCACCCCAAAAGCCTTCAGGGTCAGAAACAGATTGCTGGTACATGGCTAGGTAAGTGTCATTATCCGCGTGTGTGGTTGATTTAATATTTTCTTTTACCGGATAAACGTGGGCTTCACTCATTGCATCTCTCCTTGTGCCTACATTCCTAATGAACTGGCAACTTCCTTTGTGTTCAGTTTCTAGGTCTATTACAGAACCATCTTTGTGTTATCACTCTCGACTAGGACGGCGATTTCCACAATTAGACTTTAGGATGAGACGGTGCTTTTCACTTACAAAATAGCGAGTTAAGTTCATTTTTGAGATGTTGCTCTCTATGTGAAGAGCCTGTGGTTGAATTAAGAATAAGAAGAGTTGAAACGGGGCAGATCACCATGTTTCAGGCGAACAAAGATCAGGGCGGCGGAGATAGCGTCTTGTAATGCATCATGTTTATTGACGGGGATAGGTAAATCGAGCTGGCGACAGATGGCGTCCATACTGAGATCAAAATAGGCATTGGGCAGCTGCCTTTCGAGCTTGTCTTGATAAAGTTGGCTTACTTCGACTAATCGGTTAGGCAGTGGAAATCCAAGCTGTTTTAAACTGGCGCGATCGAGGATTTTTTTATCATAGCGGATGTGATAGCCGACTAAAGGACGATTTCCAATGAAGTTCAGTAGCTCGATTAAAGCCTGTTTTTCTTCGATGCCGTGCTTTAGATCTTGATGGCGAATACGGTGGATTTTTATTGAATTGCAATCGAGCGATTGAGGGGCGCGCAATCGGACTTCAAAAGGTTGGCTGGTAATGATTCGGTTGCCGATGATCTTGGTTGCGGCAATGGTGACTAATTCTGCCTGATTGGGGTCGAGGCTGGTGGTTTCACAATCGAGAGATACGTATTCGTGATTAGCAGGCGCAGTAAACAGAGGCTGATAAGTAGAGCCTTTGAGTTTATGATGCCAGTAATAACGAACCAATCTATTCATCGTTCAATCGCCTAATCCCGTATCTGATAGTGGTAGCCAAGCCATTGCTTGAATTTTTTGACCACATGCAAGCTATGGCGAAGCAGGTCTCTGTCTGCTCGCTCCATCAATTTGACGTTAATCTTGTTGCTACTGTGCTGCTGAGAAAGTCTTTGGGCTAAGCGCCACTTAAAGAACTGTTTGAGTGCTTCACTAAGGTTATCGGCGGTACTTTGCTCAAGCACTTTCTTACAGACCAACTGTTCAATGCGTTCGAAGGTGTTGTTTACCGTGACACCATGCTCAAGACAGAGTGCCCTCACACCATGCACGATAGGGAAAATACCGCCTTGTTTGATATCGAGCCCTGACTTGGATTGTTTAACATTGCCAAACAGGGTGAGGGGTACTGAGAAGTTCAGAGCCGGTCGGCAGAATTCAGTCAGAATCAATTCTTGTCCGAGCATCAAATCACTTAGGTGCTGCTTTACGGGTTTTAATAACTCTCTATTACCCGCAACGGCGTGTGCATCCGCCATGATCGCGATATCCATCACGGTATCTGGCGTGGCTTTTTTTACCCAACGGGTGAGGGTTTGTTTCCACTCTTGTTCTGAATGCACCCATTTGGGGTTGTTGACCATCACGTTGCCCGGACAGAGTGGATAGCCCAATTGCTGCAATGTATGAGTGAGGTCGTTCATGGCGCTCTGGCATTGGTGCCACTCCAAGCCATCTTGAATTATTAGCGCGTTGTCTTGATCGGTTTTGAGGATTTGTTCTCCACGGCCTTCGGAACCCAACACGATGAGGCAGCAATGATTATGCAGTGCGGGTGGGATAACCAACTCAAACGCTTTCTCTATGATCTGTTCATTAACGGCTGAAATTAGCTCCATGATGAAGCGCGTGCGAATGCCGTTATTGAGTAGGCTTTCGACCAGTTGACGTTGTTTGTTGGAGGCTAATGCGAGCTCTTCAATGCTGGTGGATCGCGCAATACGCAAAGTGAGCACGTGAGAGTGAGTGGAGAATGCACTGAGGATTTGTGTCATATCCACCATGCCGACAGCATTTAGACCGTCACAAACCATCAACCTTTTTACCCGGTTTCTGGTCATGGTAATCATGGCATTAAATAAGAAATCCCCTTGGTTTACGTGCATCACCGGAAATGTTGCAATCTCGCCAACGGGCGTATCCTGTGGGAAGTTATCGAGCATTACAGCGTGCAATAAATTGGTTCGTGTGACGATCCCATACGGTAAGGAGCCTGAACCAAAATCTTTTATGCCTTTGTCGTCTAAATGCACCAGCGCCGAGTCTAAGCCTTGTTCTTTTAGGATTTGAGTCACTTGGTTGATGGGTTGCCCTGGCTCAAGAATCAGTGGTGGGTGATAGATAGAGCCATCCACTTTGGTCAATATAAACTCGGCAAGGTTTTGTTGCTGCTGAGCGGCCTCAATCAGAGTTTTCCGTGTCGACAGGTTACTATCAAAGTAGGCGGCAAATTGACCATTAGCGTGGTAAAGATCGAGAAAAATATCGGTAGGCAGTAGGTAGCTTAAGGTGTCTTCGAGTGCGATATATTGATGTTTGGTGTGAGGTTCAAACTGGCTGCGCACATCAAAAATATCGTCATTGGCGTAATGTGCGTAAATCTCACCATCACTGCTTGCGCGCTCTTCAACGGCTCCTTTGATCAGGATGTGCAGGTGTCTGCTCGGCCTATCTGCTTCCAGTATCACTTCTTGAGAGCGGTAATACACCACGTCTAATGAAGAGCGAAGCTTCAATTGTTCCGTATCGGACAGGCTATCGAAGGGTGGGTGCTGCATATTAAATTTTTCAGGCATAAGCATCACAAGAAGTGGGAGTCTTTAATCAGTCTGACAAAATACCAGCGAAGCTCCAGACGACTTTAGTCTAAATGCAGACTAGATATCGATGAACGTGATATAGCTTGGTGATAAGTGATAAGTGATAAGTGATAAGTGATATCTAGGCTAATTAAATATAGGAATGCTATCCCAGTAATAATTCCCTTTTTCATCCTACTCTAGATAGGCATAATTGGAGCCGCCTTTTTCCGCACACTTTATAGGTTATTTATGTTTAGCCCCTCTCCTTACGGATGGATATCTCAGTATTTTCTTGGTTTCTTTTTTGCGTATGGTGTGTACTTGCCATTTTGGGCGTTGTGGTTTGAAGACCAAGGCGTTTCTGCAGGGGACATCGGTGTATTGATTGGTATTGGTTTTGCGACTCGCTGTGTTGCTAACCTTGTGATTACGCCGCGCATCCATAACGTAGAGAATCTTTTGCCCGCTCTGCGCTGGTTGAGCTTCGCCTCATTGTTATTTGTTGGTTTCCACTTTTTTACTGGAGGCAGTTTTCTATTGATGCTGTTGGCAACAGTATTGTTTAACCTGTGTTGTGGGCCGGTTATCCCTCTTTCTGACGCAATGGCTAACCATTACAGTCGTCTTAAGATGCTTGACTATGGACGCACTCGTTTATGGGGTTCGATTGCTTTTATTGCGGGTTCAACCGTGGTGGGTTATTTAGTCGCACAGTTCGGCACTGATATGATTTTGTATACAGCGCTTGTTGGTGTGCTGTTGTCGTTAGTGTTGGCGATGAGAAACCCTAACGTGATGCCAGTAACGCAATCTGAGAAACAAGCAGTGCGACCAAAATTAGGTGAGTTACTGCGTGAGTCGTCTGTGGTTAAATTTTTGGCCTTGATGGCGTTGCTGCAAGGTAGCCATGCGGCTTACTACAGTTTTAGTGCGATTTACTGGAAAGAAGCCGGTCACTCAGAAGCGATTATTGGTTATTTATGGAGCCTAGGCGTTGTTGCTGAGGTGGCTGTGTTTGCTCTCAGTAAGCGCTTATTCTCTGGCTGGTCAATGCGTACTCTGTTCGTGGTAGCTGCAATCGGTGTGATGGCTCGTTGGGGGATTACCGCATCAACAACGGCGATTTTCGCCTTGGTTATGGTGCAAATGCTGCATGGTGTGACGTTTGCTATGGCGCACATCGCAGCCATTCAATACATTCAATCAGAAGAACAGAATAAAATGGTCGCGCTGCAAGCTCTGTATAACGCGATCCCATTGGGGGCTGTTATCGCACTAATGACGACCTTAAGTGGTTGGGGCTATGAGCTTTGGGGGGCAAACATCTTCTGGGGTATGGCCGCGATGGGGGCTCTTGCTCTGTTCATTAAGTTGGACGAGAGAAGTTCAGTGGTTGAGATTAATCAATCAGGTTCGGAACAATTAGAATCTAACAGCAAATGCTGATAATTAGAGTCTGAAGCACAGAATTTAAGCGATTCGATTGAGTTAATGACCCATCCTTAGTTAAATGAAACCTCTCCCTTATGGAGAGGTTTTTTTATGGATGAAAAAGGGTTTTTAATGCAAGGATGGATAGTAATTCCAGTCTCTTTAGCCTATTTGGGCGTGTTATTTCTGATCGCTTGGTATGGAGACAGGCAGGTTCGTTGGCTATCGCGTTGGCGCCCATGGATCTATAGTCTTTCGATTGCAGTGTATTGTACCTCTTGGACTTTCTATGGAACGGTCGGACAGGCGAGCAATAACCCATGGTCCTTTTTACCCATCTATCTCGCCCCCATTCTGGTCTTTACACTCGGGTGGCGGATCTTGGCGCGGTTGATCCTGATTGCAAAGCGTGAACACATCACTTCAATTGCCGACTTTATCGCGGCTCGTTATGGAAAATCTCAGGGCTTGGCTGTTGCCGTCACCGTGATTGCCGTGGTCGGTATTCTTCCTTATATCGCGCTACAGCTGCGTGGTATTACGATGGGGCTAGATATTGTTGCGCCAAACCTAGCGTCTGATTTCGGTTATCAGGATTATCACGTCTCTTGGTTTGTGGTCGGTGCTTTGGCCATTTTTACCATGCTGTTTGGTACTCGGCACATCGATAACACAGAGCATCACCGTGGCATGATGATGGCGGTGGCGTTTGAGTCAATTGTTAAGCTAGCGGCATTCCTGATTGTTGGCCTGTTTATTATCTACCTGGCGATGAGCAGTGACAAAATTGACTTGTTTGATGTGGCGGCTTCCACCTACGAATCGCCCAATATTCCGACCTTAATTATTCATACCGTTTTGACTATGTTGGCGATTGTCTGTCTGCCGCGCCAATTTCACACCATGGTGGTTGAGAACGAACGTCCTCAAGATTTGCATACCGCTCGCTGGTTGTTTCCACTTTATCTGATTTTAATGGGCCTGTTTGTGCTGCCAATTGCTTGGGCAGGACAGGGGTTGCTTACTGATATGCCAGCTGATACTTACGTGATCAGTGTACCAATGGCAGAAGGGGCGAATCACATTGCTTTGTTAGCTTTCCTCGGAGGTACTTCAGCGGCGAGTGGAATGGTGATTGTTTCGACCATCGCATTAGCGATCATGGTTTCGAATGATTTAGTAATGCCATTGCTGCTGCGCCGTATGCGTCTAACTCAAAGAACCCATCGACATTTTTCTGGCATGTTGCTGGTGATTCGACGCGGGTTGATTTTACTGCTGTTACTTGGTGCTTGGCTGTTCTATCAAGCGCTCGATACCATTCACTCACTGTCGGCGATTGGCTTTCTTTCCTTTGCGGCGATTGCTCAATTCGCGCCAGCACTTATTGGTGGTTTGTACTGGCGTCCGGGCAACCGGAAGGGGGTCTATGTCGGCTTAATGGTGGGCTCGTTGATTTGGCTGATCACCCTGATGAGCCAAACCAGCATGCTGGCGGGCGATAGTGAAAGTAACCTTTTACTGTGGATTATCACGCCACCAGAGTTGTTCAACAGTTGGGAGATCAGCAGTTCAAACTGGGGGATTGTGCTGAGTATTTTACTGAATACTTTGTGTTATGCCGTGGTTTCGATGGTGACCAGACCAAGCCTAAGTGAGCGTTTACAATCGGCTGCTTTTATTGGCACACCATTACCAGAAAATGAGAACATCAGCCTCTATCAGAGCCGTGTGACGGTCGCTGAATTAGAAATGCTGGCGTCTCGTTTTGTGGGGCGTAAGCGTGCGAAAAGTGCCTTACAGAGTTATTGGCAACAGCACGGGCAGCCGCTACTTCCTAACCAACAAGCGCCCGCAAGCCTGATTCGACATGCAGAACGTGTGCTCGCTGGTGTATTCGGTGCATCTTCAGCTAAGTTAGTACTTACTTCGGCCTTGCAGGGCAGAAATATGCAGCTTGAGGAAGTTGCGACCATCGTTGATGAAGCCTCTGAACTGTACGATTTCAGCCGTGGTTTACTGCAAGGTGCGATTGAACATATTGGTCAAGGCATTGCCGTAATTGACAAACAAATGAGGCTGGTGGCGTGGAATCAACGTTACTTAGAACTGTTTGAGTTCCCTGCAGGCTTGATTCAGGTGGGTCGACCCATTTCAGATGTAATTCGTCACAATGCTGAGCAAGGTTTGTGTGGCCCAGGCGACCCAGAAGATCACGTTCGACGCCGTGTTTATCACCTTGAGCAAGGCACGCGACACACCTCATCTCGTATTCGTCCGGATGGTCGAGTGATTGAGGTGCAAGGTAACCCAATGCCAAGTGGTGGCTTCGTCATGAGCTTTACCGATATCACGGTTTTCAGACAAGCAGAGCAAGCGCTAAAAGATGCTAATGAAAGCTTGGAATCGAGAGTCCATGAACGAACTCAAGAGCTCGAGAAGCTTAACCATCGCTTGGTAAAGGCGACGCAAATATCTGACCAAGAATCACAATCTAAGAGTCGTTTTCTTGCGGCTGTTAGTCACGATTTGATGCAGCCATTAAATGCTGCTCGCTTGTTTGCTTCTTCGCTATCTGAGGTCGCAAAAGAACAAGAGGAGAAGCAGCTTTCTTCTCATATCGAAAGTGCGTTGGGTGCGGCTGAAGATCTGATTGGCGACTTGTTGGATATCTCCCGCTTGGAGTCAGGAAAACTAGAAACCAACATTCACGCGATTGCCGTGCACGATGTGCTAACCAATTTGAATGCGGAATTTAGCGCCCTAGCGATGCAGCAAAAAATTGATTTTAAGATGATCCCCTCATCCCTCTTCATTCACTCTGACCCTAAGTTGCTTAGACGAGTGATTCAGAATTTTTTGACTAATGCTTTTCGCTATAACCCAGAAGGGAAGGTGGTGCTCGGCGCAAGAAGAGTCAATGGGCAGGTGCGAATTGATGTGTGGGATAACGGAACTGGTATCGATGAAGACAAGCAACAGGAGATCTTCGAAGAGTTTACGCGTGGTAGTCAAGTTCGTGCCGATCAGGGGTTGGGATTAGGGTTGGCGATTTCGAAAGGGATTGCTCATGTGCTTGGTCATCAAATCTCGATGCGTTCATGGCCGGGAGAAGGCAGCGTCTTTTCCATCACCTTAGCGAGAGCAGAGCAAGTGGCTCCGGTTGTGCAAGCTTCTACGCCAATGGCGACCAGTGATATCGAGCACTTGAAAATACTGTGTGTCGATAATGAGCGAGAAATTTTGGTCGGTATGGAGAACTTGATAGGGCGATGGGGCTGTGAAGTTAAGACCGCCGTCGACTTAGTCGAAAGTTTGAATTGTCTCGATGATGATTGGCAGCCGGATGTGATTTTCTCTGATTATCGCCTCGATAATGGCCGAACGGGTCTCGAAGTGTTGCAACAATGCCGTTTACGTCTTGGGGACTCTTTTGAAGGCGTCATCATCAGTGCTGATAGAACCGATGACATGTTGGCAGCGATAAAGGCCAACAGCTTCAGCTTTATTGCTAAACCTGTGAAGCCACTAAAACTCAGAGCGGTTCTAAATCGTGTGAGTTAATTAGGAATAATCAGCTCTAATTCCTAATTAATGAACTGATGTAAAAAAAGGCCTCGGATGAGGCATTTTTTGTTTCAGTAAGGATCGTTAATGCCTATTCGATTTTTAACTAAATAGATAAATAACTAACTAGCCCGCAATACCGCCCTGCGTCAGCGTGCTTGGATCAAGCAGCTTGCTGAGTTCTTCTCGGCTAAGATCCGTTTCTCGTTCGGCCACATCAAGAATCGGTAAGCCCTCTTTGTAGGCTTTCTTGGCAATATCAGCCGCTTTTAGATAGCCAATCACAGGGTTAAGTGCGGTCACCAGAATTGGATTCTTTGAAAGCGCTAAATCAAGATTGTCTTGGCGCACGGTGAAGGTAGCTATCGCTTTATCAGCCAGTGCGACTGAGCTGTTGGCTAATAGTTCTATGCTTTCTAGAACGTTATGAGCAATAACGGGCAGCATCACATTCAATTGGAAGTTACCCGATTGGCCTGCAATCGTAATGGTGGTGTCATTACCTATTACTTGAGCCGCCGCCATGGCTGCAGCTTCTGGAATTACAGGGTTTACCTTGCCAGGCATGATAGACGAGCCCGGCTGCAGAGCCTGCAATTCAATTTCCCCTAAGCCAGCCAACGGCCCAGAGTTCATCCAGCGAAGATCGTTTGAGATCTTCATGATCGCAACTGCTGCAGTTTTGAGCTGACCAGAGAGCGCAACGATCGCGTCTTGACTGCTGAGGTTAAAAAAGAAGTTTTCACTGGAGCTGAAACTGATCTTTGTCGATTGAGACAGGTTACTCGCAAACTTATCGGCAAAGCGCGGGTCAGCATTGATCCCTGTTCCAACCGCAGTGCCACCTTGCGCTAAAGCCTTGATAGCGGGCAGGGTGCTCTCTATTGCTTGCTTAGCGTGTTCTATCTGAAATTTCCAACCACCTAGCTCTTGAGCAAAGGTCATTGGCATCGCATCCATTAGATGAGTGCGACCGGTCTTCACGACCTCTGCAAGTTCCTGTTGCTTGATAGTGAGTGCTCCAGAAAGGTGAGTTAATGCAGGTAACAACTTGTTTTCTGCCATCAAAGCAACGCTCACTTGAATTGCGGTTGGTACCACATCGTTACTGCTTTGCCCCATGTTTACGTGATCATTCGGGTTCACGTCTCCTTGCAGGCTTCTTGAAGCGAGCGTGGCAATCACTTCGTTAGCATTCATGTTAGAGCTGGTGCCAGAGCCCGTCTGATAGACATCAATAGGGAATTGCTCGAGGTGTTTACCATCGATGATCTCTTGGCTGGCTTCGGCTATCGCGTTGGCAATATCACCTTCCAGTAAACCTAGCTGAGCATTAGTATCGGCGGCGGCCAGCTTAATTAACGCCAGTGCTTGAATGAAGCTGGTTGGCATCTTGTGTGAACTAAACGCGAAGTTATCCGCGGCACGCTGAGTTTGTGCTTGGTATAGCGCATCGGCAGGAACTTTCACTTCGCCCATGCTGTCTTTTTCTATCCGAAATTGTAGGGTCATCTTCTATCCTTGTTAGCCAAGTGGGGCTTGGACTTGTTGTAGTGTTTGGCTGAGATTCAAAAAACGCGCTTGGCCTTGAGGCTGCTGGCAGTAGTGGCGTTTCAAATAAAATAGTGGTGAGTGAATAGAGTCTAGGCAGATATGACGAAAGGCGAAACTGCGTTCTGGAGACTCAATCGCTTCTATCAAATGGAAGAAAACTTGGCGCAGGTACAGCTCGCACAACAAGATGTTTTCTTGGGCGGCATGCTTTTCATAGTAAGCGGAAAGCGTTAGTGCACACTCGATGTAGTCTCGAATCACAAACGGCTCATGGCCTTGAACTTGCTCTAATGAAGCAAAGCGATCTTGTGCTTTGTAAAACCTCGAATAGAGACTCTGCTGTTCTTTCATCATTATTTGCATCTCTTCAATAGATGTTAATGATAATTATTATCAAATGAGGTTTTAAAAACAACCCTTTGTTTATCTTTTTATAAAATGGAGGGGAAAAGAAAAAGCCGATACATGACGTATCGGCTTTCTTGAGTCAGTACCTAATCCCTACAATGTAAGTACTGATTCTTTTTTGCTAAACATCTTTGTTTCGTGGTAGTGCTTAGTGGTCGTGAGCTTCACCAGCACCTTTCGGGTAACGAATGTTCTCAACCATCTCTTGTACATCTTCAGGAACTTCAGCGGTCACTTTGTTCACTGCAATTGATACTACGAAGTTTAGACACATACCTAGCGTACCGATGCCTTCTGGGCTGATACCAAACCACCAGTTTTCCGGTGTGCTTGCTGCTGGGTTAATGAACTTGAAGTAGATGATGTAGCTTGCTGTGAAGGCAATACCTGACAACATACCTGCAATTGCGCCTTCCTTATTCATCTTCTTGTAGAAGATACCTAGGATGATCGCTGGGAAGAAGGATGCTGCGGCTAAGCCGAAGGCAAACGCTACTACCTGTGCTACAAAGCCTGGTGGGTTGATACCCAAGTAACCTGCACCTACAATCGCGATCATGGCAGCTAAACGAGCGGCTAACAGCTCCTGCTTGTCGGTCATGTTTGGTCTGAAGCCTTTCTTCAACAAGTCATGTGAAATCGACGTTGAGATTACCAATAGTAGACCCGCGGCTGTTGATAGTGCGGCTGCTAGGCCACCGGCTGCAAGTAGTGCTACAACCCAGTTTGGTAGTTTTGCTAGCTCTGGAGAAGCCAGTACGATGATGTCACGGTTAATCTTCATCTCGTTGCGCTCATCGCCCGAGTAGAACATTTTGCCATCGCCGTTCTTATCTTCCCAACCAACTAGGCCAGTGCTTTCCCAGTTTTTGTACCAGCTTGGTGCTTCTGCTGCTGCGACACCTTGCATGTCTGGGCCGTTAATCGTTTCGATCATGTTTACACGAGCGAAGGCTGCAACGCCTGGTGCTGTTGTGTATAGCAATGAGATGAACAGTAGTGCCCAACCCGCTGAGATACGAGCATCACGTACTTTTGGTACCGTGAAGAAACGAATGATTACGTGTGGAAGACCGGCAGTACCTACCATTAGAGCTGCACAGATGAAGAATACATCTACCATGCTCTTGTTACCTTCGGTATAGGCGGTAAATCCGAGCTCTTCGGTTAGTCCATCCAGTTTATCAAGTAGGTATACATCTGTACCTGATAGAGTCGAGCCCATACCAACTTGTGGAAGTGGGTTACCTGTCATCATGATTGAGGTAAAGATTGCAGGAACAAGGAAGGCGAAAATGAGGACACAGAATTGAGCTACCTGCGTATAAGTGATGCCTTTCATGCCACCAAGCACTGCGTAGAAGAACACAATACCCATACCAATGATGATGCCTAGGTTAATATCAACTTCTAGGAAACGAGAGAATACAACGCCAACACCACGCATCTGGCCCGCAACGTACGTAAATGATACGAAGATTGCACAGAATACCGCTACCATACGTGCTGTTTTCGAGTAGTAACGTTCACCGATGAAATCAGGAACCGTAAACTGACCGAACTTACGTAGGTAAGGTGCTAAACATAGCGCAAGTAGTACGTAACCACCTGTCCAACCCATGAGGTAAACCGCACCGTCGTAACCAACGAATGAGATGATACCTGCCATTGAGATGAATGATGCTGCCGACATCCAGTCAGCGGCTGTTGCCATGCCGTTTGCTACTGGGTGTACGCCGCCGCCAGCAACGTAGAATTCACTCGTTGTTCCAGCGCGAGCCCAGATTGCGATGCCGATATAGACTGCGAAAGTAATACCGACGAGAATAAACGTCCAAGTTTGAATATCCATGTTCTAGCCTCTAGTCTTCCTGTACGTTGTATTTTTTGTCCAGCTTATTCATGCGAACAACGTAAATAAATATCAACGCCACGAAGGTATAAATTGAACCTTGTTGAGCGAACCAAAAACCTAGCTTAAACCCGCCAAATTGAATGGTATTTAGGACATCCACAAATAAGATGCCAGCGCCATAAGACACCACAAACCAGACAGCGAGTAGTGTTCCCATTATTCCCAAGTTTTCCTTCCAGTAGGCTTGAGCATGTTCCGTAGATTCGAACGCCATTGCCTTCTCCTTTAATTCCGTTTTCGTAGAAACCGTTTCTGTAGAAATTGCCGTGTTAACGTAATGTTACGATTTAGAATGTAGCAAGGATAAGTCAAGGGATCTGTGCAACTTTAGTCGGGATGGTATTAGCGCTAATGTACTGAAATATGGGAGCTAGGAGACATAACCATAGAAAAATGTGATGTTACAGTATTGTTAAATTAGCCAAAGGTCTAACAAAGAGGGATGAATTAGAGTGCGAGTCATAAAATTTAACAACTAAATGACCGAGAAACGGTATTTAGCTCTGCTTATGACACGAAGCGAAACATAAGTTTGTTATAGTAACCACGGCACTTTCACCGACCGTGCCTTGCTAAACGGCAGAAGATCAACAAGCTAGTGGCAAAAGATCAACAGGCTTAAAGCTCGGATTTTATTCTTTGGGGGAACGAATTGGACGCAATAACCATTAACCACTTATTCTTGACTGGTGCCGTACTCATCGCCATCAGCGTGCTTTTCTCACAAGTGTCCTCTCGATTGGGCGTTCCTATTCTTTTGATCTTTTTGTTCGTTGGTATGTTAGCGGGTGAAGATGGACCCGGTAATATTCATTTCGATGATTACTCACTGACCTACTTGGTGAGTAACCTTGCGCTTGCCGTGATTCTGTTGGATGGCGGTATGCGAACCAAGGTGGCGAGCTTCAAGGTCGCTTTTTGGCCGTCGCTCTCGCTGGCGACGATAGGTGTCGCATGTACTGCAACCCTAACGGGCTTAATGGCGGCTTGGCTGTTCGATCTGTCATTGATGCAGGGTATCTTAGTTGGTGCGATTGTGGGTTCGACTGATGCCGCTGCGGTATTTTCTTTGTTGAAAGGGCAGAGCCTCAATGAGCGTGTTGGCTCAACCCTAGAGATCGAATCGGGTACCAACGACCCAATGGCGGTGTTCCTGACGGTGACCTTAATTGCGCTTCTGGGCACGCCTGATGCTGAAATGGGGATGAACTTTCTACTGAAAAGCTTTGCGATGCAGTTTGGTATCGGTACCCTTGTTGGTATTGGTGGAGGTTGGGTTCTATGGAGTCTAATTAACCGAGTGCAACTGGCGGATGGCCTTTACTCTATTTTGGTGCTCAGTGGTGGTGTGGCGCTGTTTGCGTTCTCTAACATGCTGGGCGGCAGCGGTATCTTATCGATCTACCTTGTAGGCCTGTTCATTGGTAATCGTCCGACGCGCTCTCGACACTCTATTCTTAATGTTCTTGATGGTATGACGTGGCTAAGCCAGATCGTGATGTTCTTGGTATTGGGCTTATTGGTGACGCCATCAACGTTGATGGACATTGCTCTGCCTGCGCTAGCGCTGGCCTTCGGTATGATTTTGTTTGCTCGTCCGCTGTCGGTTTGGTTGGGTTTACTGCCGTTCAGAAGCTTTACCACCAAAGAACGTTGGTTTGTTTCTTGGGTAGGTTTACGTGGCGCTGTGCCGATCATTTTGGCGGTGTTCCCGATGATGGCTGGCCTGCCCAATGCTCAGCTTTACTTCAATATTGCCTTCTTCGTGGTTATGGTTTCGCTGATTGTTCAGGGCGGTAGCTTGATGAAAGTTGCGAGGTTGGCTCAGGTGACCTTACCACCGACACCAACACCGATTTCTCGTACTGGCATGGAGATTTATCCGACCAGTGAGTGGGAGATGTTTGTCTACAAGCTGAAAGAAGAAAAGTGGTGTGTTGGTGAACCGCTTAAGCGTTTGTCTATGCCTGAAGGGACGCGAATTACGGCACTGTTTAGAAAAGATGCTTTGCTTCACCCATCGGGTAGCACCGTGTTAGAGGCGAACGATATTCTCTGTGTGCTTGGTCAAGATAAAGACCTAGATAGCTTAAGTGCGCTATTCAGTGAGGCTCCTCTAGCTGAAGAGGCCGCTCGATTCTTTGGTGATTTCTTCCTGGATGTCGAACTATCGGTTGCAGCGGTCAGTGATTGTTATGGTATCGAACTGGGCTCGGAAGAAGAGCGAGAAATGACGCTAAAACAATTGGCTGAGCGAGAGCTCGGTGCCCACCCTGTATTAGGCGATAGTTTTGTGTGGCATGACATTACTTGGGTGGTTGCAGAGATAGATGATCATAAAGTCGTCAGGTTGGGTTTATGTTTACCAAAGACGACTTTAAAAGAGGATATAAGCGAAGCTTAGTTGTGGACTTCTTGTAGCAAGATAACTGCTTGAGTTCGGTTTTTTACATCCAGTTTACGGAAGATGGCTGTCATATGTGCCTTGATGGTCGCTTCCGAAACATTCAATTCATAGGCGATTTGCTTGTTTAGCAGGCCGTCTGAAAGCATACCTAACACCTTGTATTGCTGAGGCGTCAGTGTGGAAAGCTTTTCCGCAAGGTCGCTACAGGCTGCATTGTTGGTGATAAGCCCTTCAGGGAAGAACGGGTCGCCATTCAGCACTTGATTCAGTGCACTCACCAATTCACGCATATCACTCGACTTAGGAATGAAGCCAAAGGCACCGTGGCTCTTCACTTGAGTGACAACGCTGGCATCCTCGCTGGCTGAGATCACCACAATCGGTAAATCTGGATATTCAGCACGCAGTTGAATTAAGCCCGACATCCCGTTTGCTCCCGGCATTTTAAGGTCGAGAAGCAACAGGTCTGGTTCATCTTCTTTTTTTAGTAGAGTCAGTAAGGCATCGAGAGAATCAGCCTCAAGCAGGTTCGCACCGCTGATAGCCATATGAACTGACTGAAACAGGGCGTTGCGAAAGAGAGGGTGGTCATCAGCAATGATGATGGTATAGGTCGAGTCCATGACGTTCATACTTTTAACAATTTAGTTAATATTTATTATCATCCTGATTGAGTATGTGGACAATATCTATGCATGAAAAGTCTGAACCATATCGACTTTTATCCCCGGAATAAGAAAGTGTTACTCTGAATAGCAAAAAAGCCGCACTGCCATCTCGTTACGGAGGGGCGATGCGGCTTTCGTTTAGGCGGATATTCCGGTGAATATTGCCGTTATAGCTGGTGGTTTTGCATATGTTTCAAGAATACATCGGCAGGCATAAAGCCCGTCACACGAGCATTTGCAACATGGTTACCCTCGCCATCCCAGAACTCAATGGTTGGCAAACCGAGTACCTGTAATTGTTTAAGCAGTTCAATATCTTGAGGCATGTTTCTCGTTACGTCAGCCTGAAGCAGGACGAAATCAGAAAGCTTGTTCTCAACATCTGCTTGGTGGAAGGTGTACTTCTCAAACTCTTTACATGCCACACACCAATCGGCGTAGAAATCGAGCATCACTGGCTTGCCGAGTTTCTTGGCTTCGATGAGCTGAATTTCTAACTCTTCAACCGTGTTGACGCGCGCAAATTGGATATGCTGTTGCTCTACCGTTACGCTCTTCTCTGCAAACCAGTAATTTAAGGCAGGTTGCGCTGAAGCGAACAGGCCGAGCATCGCGATGATGCCCACTGCGCTCTGCTTCCAGCCGCCGAATGGCAGTGCATTCTTGCTGTGGTAAAGCCAACCAAAGGCGATGAAACCAAGCCCAGACCAAAGCACGGTTGCCCATAATTCAGGGATAATACGCTCTAGTAGGAAGATAGGGGCTGCCAGCAAGATAAAGCCAAATACGATCTTAACCTTGTCCATCCAGCTACCTGCTTTCGGCAGAAGCTTATTACCAAATACCGCAACCAAGATCAGCGGGATACCCATACCCATGGCTAAGGCATACAGAGCAATCGCACCCGTTAATAGGTCGCCACTTTGAGCCACATACAGCAGCGCACCTGACAATGGAGCTGTGGTACAAGGTGAACACACCAAGCCAGAGATAGCACCCATCGCGAACACGCCCAAGGTATTGCCGCCTTGCTGTTTGTTACTTTGATTGTTAAGCCAAGTTTGGATACTGCTTGGAAGTTGCAGGTTATAAACGCCAAACATCGACATGGCTAATGCCACGAATAGAACGCTCAACGCAATTAATACATAAGGGTGTTGCATCGCAGCTTGGAACTGCATGCCCGCAGAGGCAACCACTAAACCTAATAAGGTGTAGGTCAGCGCCATGCCTTGCACATAGATGAAGGACAGCATCAGCGCGCGACCTTGGCTGAGCTTGCCGCCGCCTAATACGATACCGGTTAGAATTGGGTACATAGGCAGAACACACGGCGTAAAGGCTAAGCCAACACCGAGAGCTAAGAATAATAGTGGCGTCCACCAACTGTCACCGAGCTTATCGGCTAAGCCAGCTTCTTTTGATACGGGAGCATTGGCTTGTTGAGTGGTATTGCTTGCTGCGTCAGTGGTAGGAGAAGAGGCTTGTACTGAATTGTCAGCTTCACCAGCTGCATCAGAAGAACCTTGTAAAGCACCACTGTTTTGCTCATCACTGCTTTTCATATCCCCAGAACTCGTCGCAGTAAACGGTTCAATGTCGATTACTCGGATCTCTGGTGGGTAACAGAAACCAGCATCTGCACAGCCTTGATACTTAACGATAAGCTGTGAGCCATCTTGGTAACTCTGTAGAGGAACTTGCACGAATAATGGCTGAGTATAGATGCTCACCTCACCGAAGAATTCATCTTGGTGTGGTTGGCCATTTTCCATTTCAACATTGCCGATAGTGAGATTTTGGCCAGTGAACGAGAGGCTATGTTGATAGAGGTAGTAGCCCTCTTTTACTTGCCAGTCGAGAAGGACCTTGCCGTCTTGCTGGTAGAAATTGAAAGGGAAAGCTTGGTCTACAGGGACAAAACCGTTGTTATTGCCTCCGAAGCTTGGCTCGGGGTTGTCGTTTCCAAAAAGCGCCCACGCAGGCTGGGTGAACAGGGAAACACAAACAAAAAGTAATGTGGCAAGTCGTCGCATACTATTTAGTCATCAAAATGGAGTTGAAGGTATCTTAACTCAATCAGACCGTAATAGTTTGTGATTAGTTTCATCGGTAGACAAATATCCCCTAAGGCGGGTGGGCTATTTTCTGGGGCAGTCGAGAGAGTGTCAGTCGCTCAACATGAGTTGTCAGCTTTTGCCAATAAGACATTTAAGCCACTCCTAAGCGTGCTCTTACTACTTGTTCGCAAGCATCTATATTCGTGGTGTCTTTCGGAATAATTAACACAGTGTCATTGCCGCCAACCGTACCGATAATCTCGGTATGTGGGTCGATATCAACCAATCTTGCGACCAACTGTGCGCAACCAGGGTTTGTTTTTACGATCACCATTGCTTGGTTGTGAGTAATTAATTCGATTTGTGATGAGATTGACGCATCGACACGTACCGGTGCGCTTTCTACGGTGATGCAGTAAACCTTTTTGCCACAGGCGTTCTGGATTTTGACAACACCGAGTTGTGACAAAATACGAGACACAGTCGACTGGCTAATGCCTGTATAACCAATGTCGACGAGTTTCTCTCGCAGCTGGTTTTGGGTCGAGAAGCTTTGCTGTTGTAGTAAGCGTTTGCACGCTGCGGTCAGTGTTTTATCTTCAGCTGAATACAAGCAACCGTGCTCAGTGATTTGGTTCATGAACAACTCCTTAAGGTCAACGTGTTGATATCGCTTGTCCATAGCGCAGAACGCACTCCCAAAGCCGTAGAGTACGATTGTTAATTAGGGCTTACCGATGAATCCCGAAATAAATAGGAAGGGTATGCGTGATGTATGATCTTCTATTCATCCAGTCTACCACTAAAGAATAGTTATCTTTTTGAAGGTGATCACCAAACAAAATTCTGGTTATTTGCTTTTTTTGTGGAGTTTTATTCTTTAGGTAAGTGGATATTTATTCCGGGTTAGGAATAAATATCCATGTAGTTTGAGCGGTTTCTTTTACGAAGGTAAGAGCGCTAAGGGCTAGCGGATTTCACTCATGATCTCGCGGGAGAATACTTTTTCACAATAGTGACATTTTAGTTGGACGTTTTCGTGTTTTAGCTGCACTTTAAAGCTACTTTCAACGGGTTCACCGTGCGAAATACAGTTGCTATTCGGGCAAGAGTACACACTGTTGATTTGGTCTGGCAGTACTAATGTTAGCTTATTAACCACCTTGTACTCTTCAATCTGATTTACCGTCGCTTGCGGCGCATACAGAGCCAATTGGTTGGCTTGTTCCTTGGTCAGAAAGATGTTCTCAATCTTGATCAGATCTTTATGACCAAGCGCAGATGATGGCAGATTCAATCCCATGGTGATGCGTTGTTCTGTTTTGTGTAGCTTAAACAGTTTAAGGATTTTGATACCAAGATGAGCAGGGATGTGGTCAATCACGCTGCCGTTACGGATCGCTTCTACTTGTAGCTGAGTTTGTTTAACCATGACTGTTTCTCCTGCTTATAAAGTGTCGTTAAGAACTAGGGCCAATAGGGCTTCGCGAGCGTATACACCGTTTTCAGCTTGTTCAAAGTAATAAGCGTGTGGCGTTTTATCTACGTCGGTTGTGATTTCATCGACGCGTGGTAATGGGTGAAGCACCTTCATGTTCTGGCGTGCATCTTTCAAGGTATCGGCCGTTAGAATGTAAGCCGACTTCATGTGCGCGTATTCTGACGCATCAAAGCGCTCTTTCTGTACGCGAGTCATGTACAGGACGTCCAATTCAGGCACCACTTCTTCAATGCTGCTGTGGGTGCTGTATTGGATGCCCATCTCTTCCAATTCTTCACAGATGTAATCAGGCATCGCTAACACTTCTGGCGCGATAAAGAAGAAACGCACGTTATTGAATTTTGATAGTGCTTGCGTCAAAGAGTGTACGGTACGGCCATATTTTAGGTCGCCGACGAAAGCCACATTGAGGTTATCGATCGTGCCTTGCGTTTCGTAAATCGAGAACAGATCCAATAAGGTTTGCGTTGGGTGTTGGTTTGCACCGTCGCCACCATTCACAATTGGCACACCGTTAGAAAATTCAGAGGCCAAACGTGCTGCGCCTTCTTGTGGGTGACGCATCACAAAGGCATCCACGTAAGATGAAATAACTTGAACGGAATCGGCAAGTGTTTCGCCTTTTTTCGCCAGCGATGTGTTGCCGCCATTATCAAAGCCGATGACTGTGCCGCCAAGGCGTTGAACTGCGGTTTCAAATGAGAGGCGAGTTCGAGTTGAAGGCTCAAAGAAGCAGCTCGCAACGACTTTATTTTTCAGCAGCTCAGGGTTTGGTTCTGCTTTGAGTCTTGCTGCAGTATCGACGATAAGCTCCAGTTCATCACGAGATAGCTCTGGAATGGAGATGATGTGCTTGTTAAATAACGAATGCGCCATAACGGGTCTTCCTTTTTCTATGCATACAGTCAAATTGCGGACAAAAAAAAGCCCCCTAAAAATAGGAGGCTTCGAAATGATCAATAGAGCAAAATAAAAATGACACCAACGCCGTTCTAAGGCGTATTGGCTGACAATCATGTGCGAAAAAATTGCGGTTCATTTTTTGCTCTCTTAAGACAAATTGCGGAGGATTATACTCAGATAAAAAGGCCATGCAATACTTTCTGTAAAGTATTCATTTAATGGATTTTTATGCGAGATTACGTCCATTTTTAACTCCCATTTAAGTCTTTGTTGGGGCTGAGACTTACAGGGTTTTCCAGGAAATTACCTCTTCAACCGCATGAAAAAAAATGCGAGTTTTATTCAAGGTCAAAATCCCAAGAACGCCACCCGCATTTCCCTGTCATTGCACTTAACTTATCAACGTATTTCGAACAAGTGAGTGCCTAGCTTCTTAATTTTTAACGTCTTAACTGTTTCGTTTCTTAGGTAATTAGCTGCCTAATGTCGCAACCATTACTGCTTTGATGGTGTGCATGCGGTTTTCTGCTTCATCGAACACGATAGAGTATTCAGACTCAACCACTTCATCCGTCACTTCTACGCCATCTTTAAGCTGCGGATATTCAGCAGCAAGCTGTTTACCGACAGTTGTATCTTCGCCGTGGAAAGCAGGTAGGCAGTGCATGAATTTCACATGTGGGTTGCCTGTTGCTTTGATCATGTCCATGTTGACTTGGTAAGGCATCATTAGGTTGATACGCTCAGCCCATGCTTCTTTCGCTTCGCCCATTGATACCCAAACGTCGGTGTATAGGAAGTCACAACCTTGCACGCCTTCTTGAACATCTTCTGTCAGCGTGATTTTGCCGCCAGTGTGTTCTGCGATTTCACGACATTGAGCTAATAGCTCTTCTTCTGGCCAGAATTGCTTTGGAGCAACAAGGCGAATGTCCATGCCCATTTTCGCAGCGCCAACCATTAGAGAGTTACCCATGTTATTGCGAGCATCACCTAGGTAAGCAAACTTGATTTCATGCAGTTGCTTGCCACGGCCGTATTCCGTCATAGTTAGGAAGTCAGCTAGGATTTGTGTTGGGTGGAATTCGTCAGTCAGGCCATTCCATACAGGAACGCCAGCGTAAGCGCCTAGCTCTTCAACGATTTCTTGACCAAAGCCGCGGTATTCGATGCCATCGTACATACGGCCTAGAACGCGAGCGGTGTCTTTCATTGATTCTTTGTGGCCAATTTGAGAGCCAGATGGGCCTAAGTAAGAAACTCGAGCACCTTGGTCGAATGCTGCTACTTCGAATGCACAGCGAGTACGAGTTGAGGTTTTTTCAAAGATAAGCGCAATGTTTTTGCCAGTCAGTGTTGGCTGTTCGTAACCGTTGTACTTCGCTTTTTTTAGCTCCATAGAAAGATCTAACAAGTGTTGAATTTCGCGTGGAGTGAAATCTAGTAGTTTTAGGAAGTTACGATTGCGTAGGTTAAAAGCCATGATGTATTCCTTCTTAGATTTAGGCGCTTCCTTGTTACAGGGAAATAAAATTCAAGAAAGCGCGATTCAATTTTTAGTTAAAGTTGTTCGGTTTTGTTTGTTTCGTTTAATCTGTTTTCGCAAGCTTTAAAAGCTCTCAAGGTTTAAGGCTCTCAAAATGATAAAGCTCGCTAGTGCGTTAACCTTTGGTGATATTGGTGCCCGCTTGGCCTTGCAGGATTTGCAAACCATCTTCGAGTGCGCCGATACCCACTACTTTGCCGCCTTGCTGAATGAACTCGCATGATGCTTCGATTTTTGGCCCCATTGAGCCTGCATCAAATGTAAACTTCGCCAATTCACTTGGTGTAGTACTGCGCAGTGCGTGTTGAGTCGGTTTGCCCCAATCAAGATAAACAGCGTCAGCATCGGTCAGAATAAGTAGTGCATCCGCATCCAATTGTTTCGCCAAGAATGCCGCTGACATGTCTTTGTCGATAACCGCTTCAACGCCGACTAATTTGCCATTTTCTTTTTTCACTGGGATGCCACCACCGCCAGTACAAATTACGAGGTGACCTGCATCGATAAGTTGAGTGATCGCTTCGTGCTCAACAATGCCAGTAGGGCGTGGGCTTGGCACTACTCGACGGAAATGTTGGCCGTCTGGTTTTACGATCCAGTGGAATTTCTCCGCTAACTCACGCGCTTCTGCTTCTTCGTAGATCGGGCCAATTGGCTTGGTTGGATCTGCGAATGCAGGATCGTTTGGATCAACGGTCATTTGCGTCAACATGCATGAGATGTTGCGGTCAGGCAGGTAGTTTTTGAACTCTTGCATCAGCATGTAGCCGATCATGCCTTGAGTCTCACTGCCCAATACATCCAATGGATACGGGTTTACTTTTTTGTACTCCAAACCTTGCAGAGCAAGTAAGCCAACTTGTGGACCATTACCGTGCACTAGAACTACGTTGTACACTTTCGCGATTTCAGAGATGGTTTTAACAGCCGTTTCAATATTACGGCGTTGAACATCGGCTTCTAACGGCTCACCGCGACGAAGTAGGGCATTACCGCCGAGTGCAACAACAACAGTTTGCTTAGTCATAATTGTGTTCTCTCATTTTGGCCAAGTTGAGATTATTTAAGGTCGTTCAACTTGGCCGTTTCGTCTTAGTGATTAGATACCATCACGCTCAATTGGGCAGCTCATGCAGCGTGCACCACCGCGACCGCGACCAAGTTCGTCTCCTGGAATCGGAAGAACCGTGATGCCTGCTTTGTCGTATTTTTCGTTGGTGTATGTGTTGCCTTCGTAGCCAATAACAACGCCAGGTTTAACCGTTAGAACGTTGTTTGCATCGTTCCACTGCTCACGTTCTGCATGGAAGTTGTCGCCACCCGTTGTGATTAGGTTTAGCTTGTCTACGCCAAGTGCTTTCTCGATAGCTGTTACGAAGTAGCCTTCTTCTTTCACTTTCACTGCGCCTGACTCATCGCCAGTTAGGTTCCAGCACTGCACGTCTTTACTTACCACTTCAGGGTAAACAGAGAACGTATCTTCGTTCATGTGAGTCATCACGGTGTCTAAGTGCATGCAAGAACGGTGTTTTGGTAGCTGCATTGCGATAACTTGTGTCGCTTGACCGTGTTTGAATAGGCTAGACGCTAAGTGTTCAACACCTTGTGCTGTTGTACGCTCAGACATACCGATAAGAACCGCGCCACGGCCGAGAACAAGAACGTCACCACCTTCGATTGTTGAGTTGTCGTAGTTGATGTTTTCTTCATCACCGAAGTATTTAATGAAGTCTTCGCCTGCGAATGTTGGGTGCCAGCGGTAAATAGCGCGAACGTGGTTTGTTTCACGTTGACGAGCAGGTTTCGCCATCGGGTTGATAGATACGCCACCGTATACCCAGCAAGATGTGTCACGAGTAAATAGGTGGTTTGGTAGAGGTTCGATAATGAAGTCAGTTGGTGCGTGCATGCCTTGCATCATTGAAGATGATTTCATTGGCATTTCAGCGTAAGACAGACCGCCCGTTAGGATTTTTGCTAGCTCTAAGTTTGGTAAGTCGCCCAAGTAGCAGCGCACATCATTAGCGAATGTTTTACCCAAACGGTAATCAGATACCTGGCAGCTTAGTAGCCAGTCTTTCGCTTCTGGCACTGCTAGTGTGTCTGCTAGTAGGTCAGTAAGAAGAAGAACTTCAACACCCTGATCACGTAGCGTTTTAGTAAATGCGTCATGCTCTTTACCTGCGCGCTCAACAGCCAGTACGTCATCAAATAGTAAATCGTGACAGTTAGAGGGTGTTAGGTGAGTCAGTGCGCGTCTTGGGCGGTGAACTAGAACGCGGCGCAATTGACCTATTTCAGAACCTACATAGAACTTACTCATGATCGTCTCTCTCTTATATATTTGAATTACTTTTATCGCTAAGAGTAATTATTTATTTTCAGTGGAGAATAATGAATTGTTTTATTCATATCTCTTGTCTGGAATTAATATTACGCCTGCTAGTCAGGTATTCTTAGAGATCTATCACAAATCGTTTTTTATCCTGCAGCCCTTTAAAACTAAGGGTTTTAACAAACTTTATGCACTTTTAGTCATGACGATTACATTCTAAATAGTTAGCTGTTAGGGAACTTTATGCACGCTTTTTTGATGAACCTGCCTAGAATTAAAATTGTTAGGGATTATATGCATAATAGTTTTATTGATAAGAATGTACTTAGCTTGGAAGTATGCAATGTTTCTATTTAGATATTTAATTTTGGATGTGAAATTAATTATTTATTAACAAAATAAATGCGAATAAAGCTGTTGTGGTCACACTTTATAATTGGTTTTTTTAAGCCAGTTTTCTATAAAAATAGCTTTTATTTCCCCTTTGGTTATTACAAGGTTAATAACTTTAAATATAATTAACGTTAATAAGTGACTAAATATTTTTATAAACATAATGGAGAGGAATGGATTGTTTTTTATTAGCCTTAACATCAATATTAAAACGTTGATTTACGCTTTGTCGAAGGTGTCCTTGGATTGTTTAAGGTTGGCTGATGAGGTTGGCTATAGAGAGGCTTTAAATAGAGTGTGTGCAGCTCGTGAGGTTGTTTTGGGGACTGGCTCTGAGGGCGATAGCAATAAAAAAGCCGCTAAGAAAGCGGCTTTGAACGAGAAGGTGGTGTGTAGGTTTTAGATAAGCGCACCAATACTTAGTACAACGATGCAGAACACCATCAAGATTCCGATTAATGGCATCACCCATTTAACCCAGCGCACGTAAGGGACACGAGCAATCGCCAAGCCGCCCATTACCACTGCAGAGGTTGGAGTGATTAAGTTGACCAAGCCAGATGCAGATTGGTAAGCGGTGATAACAAGGTCACGACCTACGCCAGCAAAGTCGGCTAATGGCGCCATGATTGGCATAGTCAGCACTGCTAGACCAGAGGTTGAAGGTACTAAGAATGACAGTAGAATTTCTAAGAAGAACATCACGTTAATGAAGACAACTGAAGAAAGGCCAGTCACCATTTGTTCTGCTGAGAAAAGAATAGTGTCGGTGATCATACCGCGGTCCATTACGACTACGATACCACGTGCGATACCTATGATAAGCGCAACGCCCAGTAGGTCTCGAGCACCGTCAATGAAGCTAGTTGTGAACTCTTCCTCACTCATGCGAGACACAATACCGACAATAATAGTCGCAGCTAAGAACATCGCGGAGATCTCTGCCATCCACCATCCAGCAACGGATACACCGTAAATCATGACAGCGAAAGAGCCACCAAAAATGGCCAGGATCAGTTTGCGAGTCGCGGTGAACTCCAGTTTTTCACCACTTGCGTTGCCAAGGAAGTGCGCTTTGTTCTCTTCGTATTTGTCGTAAACAATCGATGTTGTTGGATCGGCTTGTACCATTCTTGCGTAGCGCATGACGTAGGCGACACAGATACCCCAACCAATAATCAGCATTCCAATACGCAGCGCGATACCGTCGGTAAATGGAATACCAGAGGCGTTGGCAGCAATAACGGTCGCGAATGGGTTAATGGTAGAGCCTAGCACCCCAATGCCCGCGCCAAGCAATACCGTCGCAGCCGCAACTAGAGGGTCAAAGCGAGCTGCCATCATTACTGGTACTAGTAATGTATAGAATGGCAGTGATTCTTCCGCCATGCCGTAGACGGTACCACCTGCGGCAAACAGTGCCATCAGTATTGGTATCATCAACTCTTCTCGCCCTTCTAAGCGGGCGGTAACGCGCTCGATGCCAGCATCAATGGCACCTGTTTTGGTTACTAGTCCTAAGAAGCCACCAATGATTAAGATGAACAGCGAAACGTCGATAGCCGCTGCTTCATAGCTATTGTGGTCGTAGAAGCCATCAATAGGCGCTAGCAGTACATCAATCACGCCTTGAGGGTTACCTTCTACCGCTTGATAGGTTCCGGTTACGGGGACTTCTCGGCCTAGCTCTTCATTCATTGCACGGTCGTATTGGCCTGCTGGAACAATCCAGGTAAGCAGCGCGACGAACGCAATCAGAATAAATAGAATGGTGTAGGCAGAAGGAAATTTAAAGTTGGCAAAGAAGCCGCCCTTTTTTTTCTCGCTTGGTATCGTTTGAGTTGTCATGGCTATCTCCTTACATCATCTTAAATAGAAGTGATGTGAATTAGCGACTAATGATTTATAGATTGTAAATACACGGACACTTATAAAGCACTCAACGATATAAAGTTGCTGACTTTAAATTAAGGTTGTTTTTATATTTACCAATCCAAATGAAGTTAGATTTAATTTAGCTGCGGTTATTTTATTCTTTACGTCAGTATTTAAGTTTGGTGCTGTTCACAAAAATAATGGCTAATGAAAGGGCTGAAAAATGGCAGAAAATTGGCAAGGTTTTTTGGTTAGTTAGCTTGGATTAATATTCGATGGGGATGACGGTAAATCAAAGGGTGATTGACTGGGTAGGCATTCCTAATTAATGGTTTGAATAATCCTGGAATTTTATTCAAACTTTATTTTTAGTTGGTTTTTGAATTTTATAACGGTTATTTGACGTGTATCAAATAACACATTGAGCAGAAAACAAAAAAGGAAGCCGAAGCTTCCTTTTTTAGTTTAGAACATTAGTGATTACTAGATGAATAGGCCGCCAAATGCGAAGCCGAGTGCAACCGCTGTACTGATTGTTACCACACCAGGAATGAAGAATGGGTGATTAAATACGTACTTACCAATACGCGTTGAGCCTGTGTCATCCATCTCAACCGCTGCCAGTAGCGTAGGGTAAGTTGGAAGTACGAACAGTGCACTTACTGCAGCAAAAGAAGCCACGGCTGTTAGTGGTGCTACGCCAATCGCTAGAGCTGCTGGCATTAGTGCAACTGTTGTTGCGCCTTGAGAGTAAAGCAGCATAGAAGCGAAGAACAAAACAAGAGCCAGCATCCATGGGTAGTCAGCCAGCAGAGCACCTGCTACGTCTTTGATCTCAGCAACGTGTGCGTTTACAAACGTTGAACCTAACCAAGCTACACCAAGTACACAAACACACGCTGTCATACCAGAGCGGAATGTTGGCGCTGAAGAAATCTTCGCAGCATCAATCTTAGTGAACATCACGATAGCCGCTGCTGCTGCTAGCATCACAGACATGATCGCTTCGTTACGACCAAGCGCTGGGTTTTCAATTAGGCCAACAGAGCTAGAGATAGCCGCTGCGTAGCAAACCACGAAACCAATCGCTGCTAGGAAGATGTACGTTGCTCTCTTCGCTGTTGGTAGAATTTCACGTTTCTCTTCTGTCGCCAGTTTGATTAGACCTTTCTCTAGACGTTCTTGGTAAACAGGATCGTCTTTCAGTTCGCTACCCATGTAGTTAGCAACAACCGCACCAACCATACAAGCGATGAAGGTTGTTGGGATACAAACCATCAATAGCGTTAGGTAATCAACACCAAAGGGTGCCAGCATTGCTGCGAAAGCGACAACGGCAGCCGAGATTGGCGAAGCTGTGATAGCAATTTGAGAGGCGACAACTGCGATAGACAGTGGACGAGAAGGACGAACACCTTGGCCTTTCGCTACTTCTGCGATTACAGGAAGCGTAGAGAATGCTGTGTGACCAGTACCGGCCATTAGTGTCATTACAAAGGTCACAATCGGCGCGTAAAAGGTGATGCGTTCAGGGTGTTTACGCAAAAAGTTTTCTGCAATTTGTACCAACCAGTCCATACCGCCAGCAACCTGCATAGCAGCAATTGCGGTGATAACCGACATGATGATCAAGATTACGTCGATCGGGATGAAAGACTGGCTTGTTGGAACGCCAAGAATCAGTGAAAGGGCAATAACACCAGCACCACCGGCAAAACCAATACCGATACCGCCAATTCTGGCCCCCAAAAAGATAAAGAGCAGGACGACAAATAGTTCTACTGCAATCATAAGTAACACCTCATTTTAGATTTTATTATGTGAACATTCGCCGCTGGAATGTTCACATAATAGTTCTATGGTTTAGATTCTATTTCGCAAAAGTGCAACCAATAGAAATCCACAAAATTAACATGGTTAACCGTATTGGAGCCTAAAAAAGGGCTCCGTTTGGAGCCCTTTTTCGCTAACGTTATTCGTAGCGTTTTGCTTTATACTGAGGATGCATCAAATTTTCAACAGAGAAAATGTCATCAAGTTCTTCTTCGGTTAATAACCCGCGCTCTAGAACTACATCACGAACGCTTTTACCTGTTTCAGCACAGATCTTACCAACAACATCACCCTCGTGGTGGCCAATGTATGGGTTTAGGTAAGTGACGATACCGATAGAGTTAAATACGTGAGATTCACACACTTCTTTGTTCACAGTAATGCCGTCTACACACTTGTCGCGTAGGTTCACACATGCGTTTGTTAGAATGTCTAGAGACTCAAACATGCTTTGTGCGATAACAGGTTCCATTACGTTCAGTTGAAGCTGACCGCCTTCTGCTGCGAAAGAAACCGTGTTGTCGTTACCTAGAACTTTAAAGCAAACTTGGTTTACTACTTCAGGCACAACTGGGTTTACTTTAGCTGGCATGATTGAAGAGCCAGCTTGCAGTTCAGGTAGGTTTAGTTCGTTAAAGCCAGTGCGTGGGCCTGAAGAAAGAAGACGTAAGTCGTTACAAATCTTAGACAGTTTAACCGCTAGGCGCTTAAGTGCACCGTGCGTCATTACGTATGCGCCACAGTCAGATGTTGCTTCGATAAGATCTTCAGCCGCTACACACTCTAAGCCCGTTACTTCTGCTAGGTGTTTCACTGCTAGGCCTTGGTAACCCGGTGCTGCGTTCAGACCAGTACCGATAGCCGTTGCGCCTAGGTTAACTTCAAGCAATAGCTTTGAAGTGTATTCTAGGTTTTTGATTTCTTCGTTGATGGTTACAGCCCAAGCGTGGAACTCTTGGCCAACCGTCATAGGTACTGCATCTTGAAGTTGAGTACGACCCATCTTCAGGATTGTGTTGAATTCTTGGCTCTTAAGCTCGAATGCACCTTTTAGGTATTCGATAGCGTCAATCAGTTTACGAACGCTGTTGTACACAGAGATACGGAAACCAGTTGGGTAAGCACAGTTTGTTGATTGGCTGCGGTTTACATGGTCATTCGGGTTGATGAACTCATATTGGCCTTTTTCTTTGCCCATAAGTTCAAGTGCCACGTTTGCCACAACTTCGTTAGCATTCATGTTTACAGAAGTACCAGCACCACCTTGGAATACATCCGATGGGAACTGATCCATGCACTTACCAGTGTCTAGAATGAGGTCACAAGCTTCGATGATGTATTTAGCTACTTCGCTTGGGATTACACCTAACTCTTTGTTTGCTAAAGCCGCTGCTTTCTTTGTCATCACCATACCGCGAACGAATTCAGGTACATCTGAGATCGTTACATTTGAGATGTTGAAGTTTTCAACTGCGCGTAGAGTGTGGATGCCGTAGTAAGCATCAGCCGGAACATGACGTTGACCTAGTAGATCTTCTTCGAGACGAGTAGCTTGAGGAGCTTCAACTTGAGCTTCTGATAGATTAGCCATAACAGGATCCTTAGAGAATTATTCTGATTATATAGTTAGTTATTAGCCTATTCTGTGTGCAAATACTCCGTTCGCTAGAATATTGGGCTGATAAATCCGTCCTGACTTATGTGGCACATGATACTGTACTTAGCGCATAAAAATATTAAGTTGATCACCTTTTTCGGTTTTGTTTCGTCAATATTTTGCAAAGTTATTCTCGGTCAATAAACACGCTTATTTACAGGATAAATTTGAGATTGATAGGGCTTTCAGCGTAAACTGGATGTAACAAAGGAGGGCGTGTGTTTCCTATCTTATTATTACTATTTATCTTCGTACCCATCATTGAGATTGGGCTATTTATTCAAGTTGGTGGCTTCTTAGGATTGTGGCCAACTATTGCGTTGGTTTTGATTACTGCATTTGTTGGAGCATCGCTTGTTCGTAGCCAAGGCATTCAAACACTTATGTCTGTGCAAGGTCGATTACAACAAGGCGAAATGCCAGCACAACAGATTCTTGAAGGCGTGATGCTTGCGGTTGCTGGTGTATTGCTGCTGACTCCTGGCTTTATGACGGACGCACTCGGTATGTTGGTATTGCTACCAGCACCAAGAGCGATGATTGCTAAGAAAATGATGGAAAAAATGGTGGTGACCAATATGTCTGGCGGTTTCCATGCGGGTGGACAGGCTGGTTTTGGTCAGAGCCCATTTGGACAAGACCCATTCAATCGCGACCCATCAGATCAATCAAAAGACGGCAACACCTTTGAGGGTGAATTTGAGAAGAAAGACGATGACAACGATCGTAACCGCTTAAACTAATCCGTTTTTTCTCTCTTCTTTATATAGAGGGAAAAACAGAAAAGGCTCTTACCTTTATCCTTCGCAAGAAAGTGATAATGGTAAGAGCCTTTTTTATGGTTCATCGCGGATTAGCGGGAACTTAAAACAAAAACGGTAGTAAGTGATATGG
>NZ_JBGONH010000030.1:52002-62593 GCF_041439075.1 Vibrio sp. FF145 | reverse complement strand
ATTGATAATCGCCATAAAGTCACTCAACGCAACGAGCACCGCAAGCAGCTTGATAACAAAGTTCGAGAAGTCTTTGATGATAAAAAGGAACGCGACGGTGCAAGGCGCATTCAAAAAGAACTTGAGGCAAATGGTAATAAGCACGATGTAAAAGCCATTGCCGCGAGCATGAAGCGCCAGAGCTTAGTCGCGAAGGCCGCCCGTAAGTTCAAATGTACGACAGACAGTAAGCATAGACTTCCTGTAGCCCCGAATTTGCTTGAGCAAGACTTTAATGCGACAGCACCAAACCAAAAATGGGCTGGAGATATCACTTATCTAGCGACAAGCGAAGGCTGGATGTATTTAGCCGTTGTTATCGACTTGTACTCACGGCAAGTAGTTGGTTGGTCAATGAGTACCAGAATGACCGCAACTCTGGTCTGTGATGCGCTATCAATGGCATTGTTCCGCAGAGGTATGCCAGAAGAAGTGATTATCCATAGTGATAGAGGTAGCCAATATTGTTCAAAAGACTACCGCGACTTAATCGCAGCTCATAATCTAAAGCAAAGTATGAGTAGGAAGGGAAATTGCTGGGACAACGCTTGTGTTGAAAGCTTTTTCCACTCAATGAAAGTAGAAGCCGTCCAATACGAGCCGATAATGACCCGAGAAGAGATGCGTCAAGCACTCTTTGAATACATCGAAGTTGATTATAATCGAACAAGAAGGCACAGTGCTCTTGGGTATCTAAGCCCAGTTAACTTTGAAAAACAATATGTCGCTTAATGCGGTGTCCAGTCTTACTGGAGCAGATCACAGCTTTAACTTCACCACCTTCGTTTTCAAATGTATAACCGAATATCTCTTTATGGATTTCTGAAATTTCATTTCGTTCATCAGCCGCGTTACTTAACAGAGATTTCAATCTCTTTGAGAGCGTTTCCGATGTTTCCACTTGTTCTGTTATTGACGTTATTCTATCTGCTAGTAGTTCTTTCTCGTCTGCTAACTTTTCCAATTCAACTAAAGTGCTATCAATAGAGGCTTTCGTTTCTCTATATTCTTTTTCGTTGCTGGAGATACTTTCTAAAAAAGTCGCAGCATCTTTTTCAAAGCCCTCTATTTTCTCGAAGCTGTCATGAATACTAATCTTAAAACCATCAAACTTTTCTTTATCTTCTTCGATAGCTTTTGCTATGTCGTGAATCGTCTGTAGATGCGCTTCTGATTGTTTTTTGATTGATGTGACTTTGTTTCTAGCGCCAACAACTTTTGAGTAATGTTCGGGAGCTGATTTTTCTAACTGACTTAACGACTCTTGGGTATCGGATAGTTTTTTCTCTAATGATTTAATTCCATCCCAAAGGTATTCTTTTTCTTCTGCTAGTTTCTTAGACAGTCTTTGTTCGGCAGATTCATACATGAACGACATATTTGTTACCCTAGTAGTCGTATAAAATTATACTCACTATATATATGGGTATTTATTCATTGTTCAATGTTGATATTCAACTTTTTTAATATCTCAGTGGTACCATCACACAAATCTAAATTTTGGCACTATCCGCAATTCGTTTGTGAGATGCCAACTACCAAACACAACAAGCTAACCTTTCAAGCCTTTGTTTTTCGATTACAGCCACTCTTCAGCCAAACACTCTTTCCTAAACTAGCTTGACCTGCATCAGCACTTGCTTGGTTTCTTGTCTCATAAACCCTTTCTATTGCTCATAGTATTGGTTTTATGAGGCTGCTCTATGATATATTTCTCGGCCAAGCGTATTACAGACGAAGGCTAATAATGTCTATCAACCTTTCACTCCTTCCACCCAGTGAGAAAAATAAAATCGAACTGGATAAGCAAGCATCGTTTCTTGTTTGGAAACTGAAGCAAGCGAAATGTGGCCCTGAAGCCATTGTTGAAGAAGCAATGAAGCTAGGTGATCCAGAAGAAAAGGCTTGGTTTGATCAGTCTGTAGAAAAATACAAACGAGTAATGGGTGTCGCATAAACGCAGACAAACCTTACCCAGCAAAGCTGTTGAATTGAAATGACGCAGTAATTTGCTAGAATTTGCACCGTTAATTGAATCAGAGAGAAGATCCCGATGGGAAGAAGTTTTGAAGTGCGCAAGGCCTCAATGGCGAAAACTGCAGGCGCAAAAATTAAAGTTTATTCTAAATACGGTAAAGAGATTTACGTACTGGCTAAGAACGGCAGCTCTGACCCAGACATGAACCTACCTCTTAAGCACCTGATTGCTAAAGCGAAGAAAGACCAAGTACCCGCTCACGTTATCGACAAAGCGATCGATAAAGCGAACGGCGGCGGCGGTGAAGACTTCCAACCAGCTCGTTACGAAGGTTTTGGCCCAGGTGGCACAAGCGTAATCGTTGACTGTTTAACAGACAACGGTAACCGTACTTTCCAAGATGTTCGCCAATGTTTCGTTAAAACTGGCGCGAAAATCGGTGTTGAAGGTACTGTTTCTCACATGTTCGCTCACCAAGCTGTATTCCAGTTTGCAGGCGAAGATGACGAGATCATCCTAGAAACGCTAATGATGGAAGACGTAGACGTGACTGACGTTGAGCTAGAAGACGGTGTTATCACTGTATTCGCTCCAACGACTGAGTTCTTCAAAACGAAGACAGCACTAAACGCTGCGTTCCCAGACCTAACGCTAGACGTTGAGGAAATCACTTTCGTTCCTCAAACAACTACGCCAGTAGCTGAAGAAGATTCTGAGAAATTCCAGAAGTTCTTAGACATGCTTGACGACTGTGATGACGTTCAGCAGGTTTACCACAACGCTGAGCTGTAATATCAATCTATAATTGATAGCTTTGCTCTTGTGAGTAGAATGTAGAATACAAAAAACCGAGCCTAGTGCTCGGTTTTTTTATGGGCGTAATTCAGACGTTTATCCGTGAGCATGACTCTTTGATCGCAGCCCCTTGATGGCAGCTTCTAGATCATAGCTCCTAGAGCATAAGCCCTTGATCATCGTTCCGTGATCTCAGGCACGCAAAGCGTTCTCGGGCGACAAATCCATGCTGAGAGTTTTCTGATCAAAGGAAGCACGGTGAGGTTGAGCGTGATAGCACACGGCCAAGCAATGAAAAAGCTTTGTAGCCAGATTGGCGGCCACTCGGTGCTGAATCCCATTTTGTAGCCAGAAATTAACCCAGACATGATGGTCGCCATGGTCAGGGAGGATAAAATCGCGGTTACCCAAAATTGTTTGTTGTTCATACTGTGTTCTCCCGTGATTTTCTGTTGTTGATGAGATAAGGTTACATCTATCCATTAATGAGAAAAATAGGCACATATAGAAGTATGAATTCCATATTTGGAAACATTGATGATCTGTTCTTATTCTGTGCAGTGGTTGAAGAGGGCTCTTTGCTATCGGCTTCTAAACGGCTGCAACTCCCAGTGTCGACTATGTCGCGTCGGTTAACCGCATTGGAAGATCGCCTCAATATCCGACTTTTAGAAAAGAAAGGTCGTGAGCTGGTGGCCACCAAAGACGGCGAGGCGGCCTTTTCTGCACTGAGCAGCGGCATGGAGTCGATTCATCAGGGCTTTAATAGCTTGCTAGAAGAGCGTGACGCTATTCAAGGCAAGATAAAGCTCGCCGTACCTCACAACTTCTATAGTGGCTTTTTAAAGTCGATGGTAGAGCAATTCCTCACTCAATATCCGAACGTTCAGCTCGATCTTACCTTGAGCCAGCAACAGTTTATCCCGCAGACCGACCGTGACTTACTGATCACGTTTAAGATCTCAGAGATGGAAGGCATGATTGCTCGTCCACTTTTCAAAGCCAAACACGGATTTTTCGCGAGCCAAGAATACTTAGATTCGCGTGAGACGATTGAAAAGCCGGACGACCTAGAGCTTCAAGACTGGATCAACGTTGATGATGTGTTTGATATGCCGCTCTACAAATCCGACCGCTTAGAGCAGATGATCACGATTAAACCCAAGTTCATCGTCAACGATATTCATGCGGTGGCGGCCGCAGCGCAAAAAGGTTTGGGGCTTGCTTCATTGCCTTTTCGTCATGTATCCCCTGAGATGAATTTGATTCAAGTGCTCCCTGAGTATCATCGGGGTGATCGCCAAGCGTATTTAGTGTACAAAGAAAGAAAATATCAGCCAAAGGCTTTGACCCTGCTTATTGATGCGTTGATTGAGAGTGTTCGATCTTTTCATAGCGATGACTTGGTCAAATAAAAGGAGAAAGAAATGAAAGTAAGTTTTATCGGGCTAGGCGTTATGGGCTTCCCAATGGCAGGCCACCTAGTCAAAGCCGGTTTTGAAGTAACGGTGTTTAACCGCACTCACAACAAAGCATTAGACTGGGCTGATAAACACCAAGGTAAAACGGCAGAATCTGTGGCTGAGTGTGTCGCAGAAGCTGACGTGGTATTGGTTTGTGTAGGTAATGATGACGACGTACGTAGTATGACAACTAGCGAAACAGGCGCATTGGCAGCAATGAAGCCAAACGCGATTCTTGTCGACCACACTACAACGTCTGCTGTGCTGTCTGAAGAGCTTGAAGTGGCAGCGAAGCAAGCTGGTGTTCGCTTTATGGACGCGCCAGTGTCTGGTGGCCAAGCGGGCGCAGAAAACGGCGTGCTAACCATCATGTGTGGCGGCGAACAAGCGCTTTTCAACGACCTTCAACCTGTGTTCGAAGCTTACGGTAAGTCGTCAGTTCTGATGGGTAAAGTCGGCCAAGGCCAACGCGCAAAAATGGTTAATCAGATCTGCATCGCGGGTGTATTGAACGGTTTATCTGAAGGCTTGGTACTTGCTGAAAAATCAGGTTTGGATATCCCAACTCTGGTTGATTGCCTTAAAAACGGCGCAGCAGGTTCATGGCAGATGGAAAACCGCGCGACCACAATGGCGCAAGACAAGTTCGATTTCGGCTTTGCCATTGATTGGATGATCAAAGACTTAGGTTTCTGCCTAGATGAAGCAGAACGCCAAGGCATCCAACTTCCTTTGACGGAAAAGACCAACAACGCCTACAAGACACTGTCTGCCCAAGGACAAGGTCGCATGGATACATCAGTATTGATGAAAGCTGTAGTTGAAGAGACTAAGAAGTAGAAGAGACGAAAAAGTAGAAGAAACTAAGAAATAGAAGAGTTTGAATAGTAGACGAGATTAAGTAGAGAGACTAAAAGTCGTCGAAGCTTCGTTCTGTTTTGACAAAATAGCCGCTAACTAGCGGCTATTTTTTATTTTTAATCAAAAAGAAAAATAACATATTTTTCAACAATGTAAGTGGTTGTAAGCTTGTTTTGGTTGAAAGTCCATCAGCACCGTTCGTGTGCTGCGAGATCTGTATCAATTTCACTTCACTCTATGCTGTGAATTGTTTAATTGTTTGAATTATATTGCCATTTCATTACAAAATAGTTGAGAAATAATCACTGCCTGAACTGGTCTGTTTAGGTGACTGGCTTATAAGTCAATGATAAAATAATAAAAAAACGTGATATGATCGTCATTATTAGTAAATTCCCATGCGTTATTTTTCAGGATTATATGAAATCAATATCAACAAAGCTTCTTCTAGTTCCACTGCTCTTTTCTATCTTTTTAGTTGTAAGCAACTTAAAAAGCGAAGCTACCTCAAATGAGGTTATGGACAGTTTTCACTCTGTGTACGAGGACCGAGTCATTCCGTTATCTGATTTGAAAAGCATTTCGGATTTGTATGCGGTAAGCGTGATTGATGCGGCGAATAAATACCATGTGGGAATGATAGAGCAGGCGGCTTTTTATTCTGGTGTTTCTGTTGCGATGAAAGAGGCTCATGAGCTATTCCTTCATTATCTGGCAACGCAGCTAACAAGAGAAGAAGAGGGGTTGGCAAAAGAGCTTCAACTTAAAATAGATAAGGTAGAGCGAGAAGTACCATTAATTCTTGATAAACATAGAAATATGATGATTGATGATTCTGAGATGATCACTCAGCTTTATCTCCTTGTCGATGATATGGGAGGTGTTCTTGGTGAATTGATCTCATTGCAATTGGACGTCGCTAAGGAAGAATTAGCCCATTCTGATTCAGTTTTAGAATCCAACTCTTCTTTCTCATGGTGGTTGGTTCTTTTTTCTTCTATCGTTGCTTCTGGTTCATCTTATTTCCTAGTGAAAAGAGAATTGAGAAATTTACCATTGATCGTAAATTGGATTAAAGCCCTTGAGAATGGACGTTTATCGGACGTTAAGTTGAAAGAGGGTGGAAATGAGCTCGACACTATTTCAGATTCTTTGTCTCAACTGTCTGCAAAATTGAATGATATCCTGTCACAGGCAGGTGTAAGCATGAATTCAATTAACCAAAAGCAAGAAGAGTCTTTAGCTCTGATAGAGCGATCCCAGAGTAACTCTTTGAATGAATTATCATCGGTAGAGCAAATCGCTACGGCCGCGACTGAGTTATCTTCAACAGCAAGAGACGTTGCAGACAACGCACAAAGAGCTGAGCAGTCAGCGATGGAAGCGAATGACATTATTCAGCTAAGCCATGGAACATTGAAAAACTCAACTGACACGACAGAAGAAATTTCTGAATCAATATCAGAAACTCAAACGGTCGTGAATTTACTTAGAGAGCACTCAGAGCGTATCAGCAGTGTTGTTGAGGTAATTAAGAACATCTCTGAGCAAACCAACTTGTTAGCGCTTAATGCCGCGATTGAAGCGGCTAGAGCCGGTGAGCAAGGAAGAGGGTTTGCTGTTGTTGCTGATGAAGTAAGAGCTTTGGCTGGGAAAACTCAGCAGTCCACTATCGATATCCAAGAGATCATTGCGCAGTTACAAGACCAATCTAAGCAAGCGGATGAATCTATGGTGAAAAACGTTGAACTGATGCGCCTAACAAAGTCTACGACTGATGAGCTTGCTCAATCTTTTCATTCGATATCAGAAAAGGTTTTAAGTATTTCAGAAGTGAATGCCATCGTTGCTACGGCATCAGAAGAGCAAAGTGCCGTTACGACAGATATATCGACACAACTTGAAAATATGAACGTACTGGTTCAACAAAATATTGAAGGCATTGATCAATCAGCTCAAGCAAACCAAAGCGTTGTTGAAGTAACGAAAGAACTCAATTCAGAACTAAGCTTTTTTAAGTTAGACAAATAACCAGTCGATGCTAGTGTGCTTTTTCTTTAGAAATTAAGCCCCCTTGATTTAGATGTAATAATTGAGACCATGACAAGATAGCCGCCATTGAGCGGCTATTTTTTGTCTGGTATATGTGCTATCGAACACATTTCGCGACTGATCCACATCGATGTACGGGCAAAGCGGCGCCTGTAATCTAGTTAGACTACGTGAGATTAATGCTGCGGAACGCGCTTCAAAGACTCTAACTTTTCAACTAAAAAATCAATAAACAAGCGTACATGAGGTCTTGGATATTGAGTATTCTTATATATTGCGAATATTTCGCCACTCCCTTGCTCACTGTGCATTGAGGTCCATTGAGGGAGTAACTCCCTTAACTGTCCATTTTCTAAGTACGGTTTTAGCATCCAGTCAGACAGTAAAAGAACGCCAACTCCGCTAAGCGCAGCATGTAAAAGAGGTGAGCCGCCTTTTGATATCAAATTGCCTGTCACTAACACTTTTTTGTTAACTGCATTTTTCTTAAAGTACCAATAGTTTTTTTGCCGTTCATGGCTTATCAGCAAACAGTTGTGATCTTGCAACTCTTCGGGTTTATCGATAGTTCCGTACTTTTCAATATACGACGGGGCTGCGACCAATGACGCGTTATTGGTCAGTAGATTACGAGCCTTGAGTCGACTGTCTTGTGGTGTACCAATACGGATAGCGACATCAATATTTTCACTGTTTAGATCGACCACGTTGTTATCCAGCTCTAACTCAACTTGTATTTTAGGGTACCGCTCAAGGAACTCTGGAATTAATGGAGTAAGGCACAGGTTACCAAAGCTTTCAAAAACGGAAACTCGCAGTACCCCTTCAGGGGTGCCTTGATCACCTTGCATTTCTTCTAACAATCTATTGCTATCTTGTAATATTTTGGCCGATTGTTGGTGAAAATATTGACCTTCTTCAGTCAGCATTAGTTGTCGTGTACTGCGTTTAAAAAGCGAAGATTTAATCTTACTTTCCAGGTTGTCTATATTTCTTGCGACCGAAGAAGGAGCCATATTGAGAGCTCGGCCTGCCTGAGAAAAGCTTCCAGACTCCACGACTTGGTCAAATATTTTGATTAGCTCTAACATATGCCCACCTTTGCGTTTTGTGCATAACTAATTCGTATAATATGTGTATTCTGCTTATATTTCGAATTGTGCACAATGGCTCCGTCGCATTGATAGCGATATTCATTAATCAAATTTAGGTGCCAAAATGTTAAAACGTATCGACCTCGCTCAAGTTCAACCTGACGCTTTAAGTGCAATGCTGTCTATCGAAGGCTATTTATCTGACGTGGCGTTATCGAGTGAACTAAAAGAGATGATTAAAATCAGAGCATCAATCATCAACAAATGTGCTTACTGTATTCAAATGCACACAGCTGAAGCGTTGAAGATCGATATCTCTCAGCAAAAGCTGTTTGCTCTCGCAGCATGGCAAGAGTCGCCACTCTTCAATGACACTGAGCGCGCAATTTTGACTCTAACGGATGAAATGACGCTGATTTCGAATTCGGGTGTTTCGGATGCGACTTATCAGCAATGTCTAAGCTTATTAGGAGATGAGTTACTCGCACAGTCTATGATGCAAGTAATCATGATTAATGCTTGGAATCGCTTTGCACTTGCCACAAAAATGACTCACGGATAAAAATTAAAATCAGAACAAGTCCATGTAACTGAGATCAAAAAAGGTTACAGGCTCTTGTGAGCTTGTAGCCTTCTAAATTAATTAGTTCTAGTGCTTTTTGTATATTAGAAATCAAAAGAAAGGCTGAAATCCCAGTAATTCCAATCTGAATTATTTAAATCAAAATGATGCGATAGATACGGTTTTACACCCCATAGATTGAGTGTGAAACCAAGGTTAATGTAGCTATCGGCCTGACTCTGTGTTTCACGATAATCATAGTCAATGTTTTTGAATGATAACTTATTGTAGTGCTGTTTATCATGGCCATATGAAGTTGATAAATTTAGCCAGTTATTAACTTCGTAGCTCGCACCAACTAACTTGTTCAAATAGATACGCTCGTGCCTGATTCGCGTATCCCAATTTGAACTTGAGAGATCTTGTCGATCGATGTATTGAGCGTCAAAGTTTGAGAAGAAAACGGTGTTTTGGTATTTGAAAGCTGAAAATATACCCGTGGTGTACACTCCCGTTTTATCTGTATTTCCACCAATGGAAGCTGATACCTCATTGTAGACTTCATCAAATAAGAAGAACGAATACCCGAGTCCTATATCACCAAATTGGTCGGAGTCGACGGAACCAAATAAACGCCATTCATCATTGATATTGTGGGATGCATTAAGTGTAAAGACGTATTGGTTTGAATAGTCGCCTAAGAAGTTACTTTGGCTCATGGTGACGTCGAATGTTTGATTTACAAATTCGACATAGTCAAACGTGTCATCGGTACTTGATGCTATGTGGGTAGCAGTATAGGGTTCGGCACTGTAGGTGATGTTACTCGCGACTAAAATAGAAAGTGGAATAGTGAAAAAAATTACGTTGCGAAAGGCTTGTATAAGCAAAACAAATGTCTCGGTAAATGATGTCCCTATTATGGATAGAAGTAAGCCCTGTATCGGTCAGGGCTTACTGTTCATTTAAATTAGCCGCGAGCGTTCATTACGCGGTTTTTAAGTTGTTGAATGTTTTTCTTAAAGTTAGGGTTTGAACCAATGTGGCTCTTGATGTTGTCGACGGTTTGTTGAGCTACATCATTCAAGTAAATACCATCAATTCGACCTGCTTCTCTGTCGACTGTAATGTGAATTTCACCGCCTTTAGTTGATTCGATGTAACCACCATCTGTACTGATGTCACCAGTGATGTGATTGACTAGCTTTCCGTTTTCGTCGTAAACCTTCACACCATCGTTATGGTGACGCTCATCAATGACGTAACCATCGATTGCATCGTGTGTTGTAATCATCCAAACGTTGTCACCTACTTTAGCTAACTGACGGCCATTGTCAGCATCTGGCGTTGCTTCAATTGGGTTTGTTGGGTCGATTTGAATCGGGTGACCTAGTGTTGGTTTCCATTCCGTCACAAGGTTGTGGTCGCTATCACGAACGTAAACCGTGCCGTTTTCAATGCTCAAGTAGCCATCGACTTCACCGTGAGTCGATACTTGCCACATGTTGTCTGCAATTTGGTCAACTTGACGGCCATTGTCAGCATCTGGCGTTGCTTCAATTGGGTTTGTTGGGTCGATTTGAATCGGGTGACCTAGTGTTGGTTTCCATTCAGTTACAAGGTTGTGGTCGCTATCACGAACGTAAACCGTACCGTTTTCAATGCTCAAGTAGCCATCGACTTCACCGTGAGTCGATACTTGCCACATGTTGTCTGCAATTTGGTCAACTTGACGGCCATTGTCAGC
>NZ_JBGONH010000030.1:0-51903 GCF_041439075.1 Vibrio sp. FF145 | reverse complement strand
GTCGATACTTGCCACATGTTGTCTGCAATTTGGTCAACTTGACGGCCATTGTCAGCGTCTGGCGTTGCTTCAATTGGGTTTGCTGGTGTATTTTCTACTGGGTTAACAGCGTCAATATTAGGTAAGTTACCAGGTAAGTCTGAACCGTTCGAGCTCGATGTGTTGCTTGAAGAACCACTGAATAATCCTGCAACTAATGCCGCAGAGGTCGCGCCAACCATTGCCCAACCGCCTTCACTGTCTTTCTGATATAAGTTGCCATCGACAACAGCGACAGAGCTTTCTTGTGCTTCAAGCTGAGCTAGAACCGATGCGTCAATTGCTGAAATTTGATTTTCGATCAAAGCATTAGTTTGCTTATTTGCTTCAACAACATTTACTTGCTGTGCCAATGTTCCGAATGAAATCATTGAAAGAATAGTTGTGGCTAGTATGGTTTTTTTCATTAATTAGCTTCTCAAAGAGTTTGAACGTTAGTTACGCGTCTATGCGGTTAAGTTGGCGTTCTTGCCGTTGATGAAGAGAATAATGGGTGCCGGATTTTAGTGCTAATTGCCAAAAGGAACATCGCTATTAACCAATGGTTAATAGCGATGTTTTGATTTTAAGGTGGTTCACAGAGGCATCTTTCCCTAAGAGGTTACTTACACAGATACCGTAAATAGGTTATTTATCCCAATCTTCGAGAAGTTGGGTAATGATACTTAGCAGCCATTGTTGCGTTGGGTCATTTTTATCTTTTATTGGGTAATAGACCAGTATGTCTTTTACTAAGTTCTGCTCTGTATCTATAGGGCTCAAGGCTTTGAGGTTTGGGTATCGTTCGATATGAATGTACCCTGTTGAAGGGAATAAAATGTTGGTTTCAGAAATGGTTTCCAAGATCGCAGATGGGAGCTCCGAACGGAAAACGATATTCGGTTGAAGTGTTATATCAACCTCTCGAATAATCTTTTCAGCAAAGGATTCTTTTAAGTTCCAATCGGCAGCGATAAGCGTCGCAATTGGGTAATTTTGAACATCGGAAAACTCAATGCGATCTTGTATGGGGTGATCTTTCCTCACATAGACTCGAAACTGGTCTTTAGTTATCAACTGGCACGCAATATCTTTCCTAGATAATGGAAGGTCGTAATTGATGCCGAGTTTACTTGTGCCTATAGAAATATCTTCTAGAGAACTCTTTGACCAGTTAACTAAATGAAGTTCAACGTTAGGAGCTTGTTGATGAATTTCAGTAAAGAGATCTTTCCCTATTGCGTGTAATAGAAATGGAGAGATCGCAATTGTGAGTTTTCCATTAAGATCACTCGGTGCAAATTCTTGAAGTGACTTGATGTTATTATTCAAAGTGTCGAAGGTTGGGGCGATTTTTTGTGCCAGGTTGTCAGAGAATGGTGTCGGGCTTAACCCTCTAGGTACTTTTAAAAATAATTGGTCATCAAAATGATGACGTAGTCGATTGAGTGACTTACTTAGTGCAGGGGCCGATACATGAAGGCGTGTTGATGCTTTTTGAAGGTTTTTTTCTTGGTAAATAACTAGGAAAGTGCGTAACAGGTTCAAATCCAAATTATTGTAAAAGTCTTTGGCCATCCTTGCCCCTTAATATTTGTATAAAACGAAATGGCAATTGAACATAACGAGGGCGTGTTGTGAGTATTATCTGTTATACGCGTTATTATCAATTAAGTAGCTAAGATAGCTGAAAAGTAGTTTGATTAATAACTTAATCGAGCTAAAGCCGTTATGCACTTCGCTTAAAGTCGCCCGCAGCATTTTTTAAGTTAATTGAAAATGCGAGATACTGGCCTTTTCATTTTTCTCTGTCCACTCACACCGCCTCTAAACCATTCACTCCTCGTAATTACCATTCGTCGCATTGATAAAACGGCATGACAAATTCTAGTTAACCTTTCAACGTCAACATTTGAAAGGGATTAGAAATCATGACTACTTCACAATCATTAAATTCAGGCTCTACCACTTCTTTGCTTAAGCGTTCATTACTGATTGCACTTGTTTCGTTTGCACCGTCATTAGCTTTGGCGAACCCGAGTTCAGCCGTGCTCGATATCTATAACCAAGCCGCGCAAGGTAATGAAGATTTGGTTGAAGTGGCTTACGAACGCCTTAACGACACGCTGCAACAAGACGGCGCGACGCCACTGACTTTGGTTTACCTCGGAAGCACAGAAACCCTGATGGGGCGTGATGCGTTCTTACCTTGGAATAAGATGAAGTATGTGGAAAAGGGTTTGTCGACCATTGATAAATCACTGGTGCTGCTTAAAGACGAAGACCAACCGATTCATGAGCAACCTCGTGTTCAAGGGCTGCCAGATTCTTACCTAACTCGCGCCATGGCTGCCGTTACTTACACCTCTCTGCCAGACATGTTTAACCATTTCGATCGTGGTTATGACTTGTTCCTCTCGTTACTTGCGGAAGATGATTTCCAGCAACAACATTTCGCTGCAACCTCGTGGATTTACCGTTATGCCATTACCGCATCGATTCGTGCTGAAGACTTCGAGCAAGCACAGGTGTGGCTTGAAAAAATGGAAAGTACCGATGCCGGAAACATCGAGACCATGACAGCGAAGGCCCTAATAGCCAAAGCCAAATAACAGCTGTGAAAGCTCAATTGCGGCTTGCGAGAGCTTGAGAATGGATCGGTAATAAGAGGACAACGAAATGATTGAATTTAAAGATATCGGCAAAGCATATGTCACGGGCGGTCAACGTGTTGATGCATTAAACGGGGTCGATGGACATATCCAACGTGGTGAAATGGTGGCGTTATGTGGGCCATCAGGTTCTGGCAAAAGCACACTTTTGAATATTCTTGGATTGTTGGATATGGATTACCGAGGCGAGATCAATATTGATGGAAAAGCGTATCCGACAGAGCAAATCGCCGCTGCACGTTTTCGTCGTCAGTCGTTGGGTTTTGTCTTTCAGCGCTTCAATCTGGTTCCTGTTATGACAGCGCTTGAAAACGTCGCTTACCCATTGATGTTGAACCAATGCTCGAAACAAGAGCAACAGGCCAGAGCACAACATATGCTGGAGCGTGTTGGATTGGGGGATTACGTTCATCATCGCCCAGACAACCTTTCAGGCGGCCAACAGCAACGTGTTGCGATAGCTAGAGCCCTTATCCATAACCCAAGCTTGGTGATTGCCGATGAGCCGACCGCTAGCTTAGACAGCCACACCGCCAACCTTGTGATCGATATCATGAAAGAGCTCGGCCACGAAATGGGCACGACTTTTATCGTCGCAACGCACGACCCAAGAATGGCGCAGCGTTGTGACCGAGTGATTGAGTTAATCGATGGCCAACTGGCTCCGCAAACTACAGCAACGGAGGCGATCTCATGGGCAAGTTAACACAAAGAATGAGCACGTTTTTACTTCCAACTTCGGTGCGTTTGGCGTGGCTTAACTTATTAAGAAATGGCCGTCGTAGTTTGCTTTCAGTGTTGATAATCGCGATTGCCGTATTTGCACTGACTAGTGCGGGTGGTTATGGGCTTTATACCTACGAATCTTTGAGAGAGTCGACCGCGCGAGATACTGGTCACCTTACTTTGAGCACGCCGGGTTATTTTGAACAAGACGAAGACATGCCGTTGAGCAATGGTCTGGATAATGCTCAAGCGCTAACCAAGAGCATCATTGGTGACAGCGACGTGCGTGGTGTGCAGCCTAGAGTCTATTTTAGTGGCTTGGTGTCTAACGGCAGCAAATCGACCATCTTTATGGGAACTGGCGTCAATGAGCGCGAGTTCGACATGAAAGGTCCTTTTCTTGATGTGCGCAGTGGTCAAACCCTATCGGATGTGAAGTCACCAAGATACGACAGCCAAGAACCACAAGTTATGCTGGGAACTGACCTTGCTCGTAACCTCAAAGTTGCGGTTGGTGATTGGGTGACACTGCTCGCGACCACCAGTGACGGTGCTTTGAACGCCTTTGATTTTAAGGTGCAGGGTATTTATTCGACAGGGGTGCCTGAACTAGATAAGCGTCAGCTTTACGTACATATCACTACTGCCCAAGAGCTTTTGGCCTCAGATAAAGTTAGCACCTTGTCGGTGTTCCTATTTGAAACCAACAAGACCTCGACTGTTCAACAGCGTATTCAAACTGCTTTAGATCGAAATAGCGCGAGCCAAAACGATCAAGGCACAGAGATCGAGATCACTCCGTGGCAAGATCGCGCGTTTTTCTACACCAAGGTTAAAGATCTTTACGACCGGATCTTCGGCATCATGGGTGCGGTGATGGCATTGGTGGTATTCGTGTCGCTGTTTAACACCATGACCATGTCGGTGACGGAACGCACTCGTGAAATCGGCACTTTGTCGGCACTGGGTAGTTACCCCTCTGAAATCGTCGCAGGCTTTTTAAAAGAGGCGGGGTTACTGGCACTGATTGGCAGTGCGATTGGCGCAATCGTGAGTGGCTTAGTGTCGGTGTTATTGCTGGTGGTTGATATACAAATGCCACCACCTCCGGGTCGAAGCGAAGGCTACCCACTCAACATTTACTTCTCATTAGAATTGGTTGGTTACGCCACCTTAGGTGTGCTGACGATATGTTTGCTGGCTGCTTATTTCTCTGCTCGCAAAGGCGTGAATAAGCCAATCACGGAGGCGCTGGTTTATGTATAAATTTACTCGTTCACTCACTGTTTTAGGTTCTGTATTGGTTTTGGTTCTAGCATCGACACCAAGCTGGGCATTCGATTCACAACAAGTCACAGAGATGATCGCTAAGGCGGATAGTTACCGATTGAACAGCGCACAAGCCTCTAAGGTAGTGTCTCTGGTGGCGCTGTATCAAGACGACCAACTCGACAAAACCCGTGAATACAACGTCTACACAAGACCAAATCGGGAGTCGTTAGTGGTCTTTAAGTCAGCCGTCGAGGCTGGTCAAAAGATGCTGATGATAGAAGATAATTATTGGCTACTGATGCCGAAATCTCGTCGCCCAATTCGTATCACACCGATGCAAAAACTGCTTGGTGAAGCTTCGGTAGGGGACATCTCGACACTCACTTGGAGTGAGGATTATCAAGGTAAGTGGGTTGCCGAGCAACAAGTTGAGATGCCGACTGGCGAGACACTCGATACCCATCACCTAAAACTCGCGGCGAAAACCAAGGGTGCTAGCTATCAATCGATTGATCTGTGGTTAACGGCAGACCGAGCGTTTCCAGTTAAAGCGGATCTGTATCTGCGTTCTGGAAAACTGGCGAAACAAGCTTGGTTTACTGAAGGCGAGCGTGATGGATTACCAACAGTGGTGTCGATGACCTTGCTCGATAAGATACAGCCAAGTAAGAAAACCGTGATTGAGTATCGCGAAGTGATTGAACAAAGCTTGGAAGACAAATACTACAACCCTGCTTACTTATCGCGTAACAGCGTGTCTGGGCTGTAGGTGAGCGTTATGAAAGCTTCCAATCACCGATTCCACATCAAGTCTTCAATCGCGACTTTGCTCGCCTTGTCTTGTGTGAGTAACACGATTCAAGCGGACGATCTGAGCTTGGCGTGGGACTGGCAACTCAGTGCAGAAGCCGTTGAATCGCGAGAGTCGCCATTCAGCCCCTTACCATCTGATAATCGTCAGTCATTCAATGGCTTGCTGGATCTAGAGGTTGGATATAACAATTGGCTTGGTCTGTTCGCAGTGAAAGCCAACGATATTCTAAGCAATAACCCTCAAGGACAAGAGGCGAGCTTTGAGTCTGAATTCATTGTGCGTGAGTTGTTTTGGCAAGGTGGTGTTGAGCTGTCTAATTCTATAGTCGGTGATCACTACCTCGATGTCACTCTTGGCAAGGTTCGCCTAGATTGGGGCGTGGGTTATGGCTATCGACCGTTAGACATCATCAAGCCTTATCGCCAGAACCCAGTCGGTATTGTCGCAGAAGAGGGGGCGGGTGTAGCTTCGGCGTCATTGTTCGATATGACGGGTGAGTGGACACTGCTTTACAGCGACTCTTCATGGACTTCCCAAGATGTGAATGAATTCGAAAAACAGAACCAGCAGCAAGGGTTTGGAGTGCGTCGTTACAACTTGGTAGGCGATCACGAATATCAATGGGTCGCTTATTACGACGATGTACGCCACGGCTTACTTGGAGCTAGCTTGGTGTCGGTATTGAACCTCGCTTGGGAGTTTCACGGCTCTGTGATTTATCAGCGACAAAGCCTTGGCTACAGTCAACCTAACTCACTGCATAAACCGGTTTATCTTGAAGAGCAGGGCGAGGCTTATCAAGCGTTAGCAGGATTAACATGGGCCAATGACACGGGCCACAATGTGGTATTGGAATACTGGTTTGATAGCCGCGCTTGGAGTAACTCAGAATGGCAAAGCGCAATAGAAAATGCAGAATCTTTGTCTATCAATTCGATGACAGCATCACTGGCTGGTTCTTACGCTCAAGGTTATCAACACGCCAATTTGGTTCAACATAACATCATGTTTCACTGGTCTCTGGATTCGACACATGGCTGGCTTGAAGATATCACGCCAACATTCGATGTCATGCTGTCTCCCCAAGACGGCGGCTTTATTGCGACTCAATGGCTTAACTATCAGGCTTTAGATAATGGCGATTCATCGTTGGATTTGGAACTTGCTGCACGCTTTCTAGGCGGTAAAAGTGATTCTGCTTACGCCAACTTACCCGATAGTCATATGATTCTCTTAAATATCAAAGGACGATTTTAATGGACACTTCATCACACAGTCGATTTTCATGGATTAAAATCTTCGCGTTCACCACTCTATTTTGTGTTCTTATTGCGATAACAACCCATACGATTTGGGGCGGCGGATTAACGGTTAACCTGGCAATCAGTTTTGGCTTTGGTTACAGCGCCATGGGTTCTTCTTTCATCTTGGTTAAGTTGTTTAAGAGGACATCCCGAACGCTTGAAGTGGGTATCTCAATGGTGTTCGCGATGACATTTGGTACCTTGAACGCACACTATTGGTTGAACGGATATTTCGGGGCCAATATCTCGGACCTTAAATCTGTCGTGTTGCTCGGTGTGATTTTCTGTTCGGTTTGCTATTACTATTTCTACACACGAGAGCAGCAGTTACGTGCCGATAACGAATTGGAAGTGGCTAAGCGTCGTCAGGCCGATCAAGAAAAGGTGGTGGTGCTGAGTCAGCTTAAGCAACTGCAAAGCCAAATTGAACCGCACTTCTTGTTCAACACACTTGCGACCATCAATGTGTTGATAGAGAGTGACAGCGCGAAAGCCAAGTTGATGCTCGAAAAACTCACCGACTTGTTGCGTGTAACTTTGAAAAATAGCCGCACCGAGCAATCGACAATCGCACAAGAGGTCGACTTGTTAGACGCTTATCTTAATATTCAGAAGATACGCTTGGGGAAGCGCTTAGCGTTCTCGATTGAAACACACGAGATTAGCGATTTGCAGGTGATTCCACCGTTCTTGATTCAACCCTTGGTCGAGAATGCACTCACACACGGTATTGAACCCAAAGCCGCGGGTGGCCAAGTGAATATTCGTATTACTCAACAAGCCCAGCAGCTAAAAATTGAAGTGGCTGATAATGGCGCTGGGTTGAAAACGCCTTCTGCGAATACGGGGCACGGTGTTGGGTTGAGCAATATTCGTCAAAGAATCGAAACCCTGTATGGTGATAAGGCGAGCCTCACGATTACTGAACACTCTGAAGGCGGGGTAGTCTCGACGATCTTGTTACCGCTGACTAACGCAGTTGCCTAGAATTACAGACCAGAAAACACTGAGCAGTGACGAAAAATAGACGATTTACAGTGTGAATTTAAAGGACTAACCATGAACAACCCAGCAGTACAGCCGAGCGTAACGGCGATAATCGCAGACGATGAAGCACTGTTAAGGCATCACTTAGACAAGAGCCTTGCTGAGGTTTGGCCTGAGCTAGAAATCGTCAGCAAGGCACAAAACGGTTTGGAGGCAATGCAGAGTATTCGGCAGCTTAAGCCCGACGTGGCTTTTCTCGATATTCGTATGCCAGAGCTGGATGGAATCTCGCTGGCGAAGCAACTCAACAAGCTAGATTCACCGCCATTGATTGTGTTTATTACGGCTTATGACGAATACGCGGTCAAAGCTTTTGAGCACAATGCGATGGATTATCTACTTAAGCCAATCAATGAAGAACGCTTACTGGCCACATGTCAGAAGGTGCAAGCGCGTTTGTCGAGCAGCCAAACGCAAACAGGTAATACCCCTGAACAACCTGATATCACGGCGTTAATGGCTCAGCTTCAACAGTTATCCCAGTCAACCTCGCAGCAACCTCCCTATCGACCGCAGCAAAAGCACCTCACATGGCTCAAAGCCAGTGTTGGGGAAGACATTCACCTAATCGCCGTCGATGATGTGGCTTACTTCAAAGCAGAAGACAAGTACGTCTCGATATTCAAAAAAGGCCAAGGCAGTTCTCTAGAGGAGTTTATTCTTCGTGTGTCACTAAAAGAGTTGATAGCGCAGCTCAATCCTGATGAATTTTGGCAGATCCACCGCTCAGTGGTGGTGAAAGTCTCGGCCATTGATAAGGTGAAGAAAGGGCTCTCAGGCCAGATGTCGGCTTATGTGTCGGGCGAGAAGTTACCGATCAGCCGCGCCTCGCAAGCTCTTTTTAAAGGGATGTGAGAAACCTGTTTAAGGGAATTTAATAAATCAGTTTTAAGGGATGTGAAATCACCCGATCTATAATCTATGACTATCAGCTTGTGTAATTTATAAAGTTGACAGTTTCATGCATATTTAGATTGTCTCTCAAAATTTAAATGACTGAATTTATATGAAATTATTATGCTATTGCGATCGGATATATTGGAGGAAAGCCCTTCAAAGAGATCGTTATGAAAGCATACTATTTAGTCGTCGTATTGAGCTCCACATTGCTAGGTTGCAGCTCTACTCCTCAACAACAAACGTTATTGAAATCCGATCCATACTGGGTCAAAGGAGAGTTAGATAACGGATTAACCTACCATGTCTACCCTGACCAAGAACAACCGGTCTCGGTACGCTTACTCGTGCATGCCGGATCTTTGCAAGAGAGCGAACAACAGAAAGGGTACGCCCACTTTGTTGAGCATATGGCGTTTAATGGCAGCAAGAACTTTTCAGGAAATGAGGTGGTCGAGCTATTTGAGCAATCTGGTGCCAGCTTTGGTGCAGACTTAAATGCTTATACCTCTTACCAAGAAACCCTCTATAAATTAGATCTGCCCGACAATAAGAACTTAGACAAAGCGCTGGCTTGGTTTAGAGACATTGGCGATGGTTTACTGCTGTCCGAAGCTGAAATCGAAAAAGAGAAAGGTGTGATACTTGGAGAGTTTCGATACACGCGAGTTGAAGATAAACCTCTCTCGTTTAAGTTCTACGATCATCTGGTTGAAGGGACGACTTACCAAAGTAACGATCCTATTGGCAATAAAGAATCCGTTTCTAAAGCGAATGTTCAAGAATTAAAGAACTATTACCAAACCTGGTATCAACCTCAGTTAACCGAAGTGATTGTCTCTGGTGATATCACACTGGCAGAAGTGATCCCTTTGATTGAAGACACTTTCTCTGATTGGCAAAGAGGCACAACACCGGTTCCCGTGAAGAACACGTCAGTGGATTACAATACTCAAGATTTTGTGGCGTATGGATCTGCTGTCGAGCCACCGAGCATCGGGATAGTCATTGATCGTGGGGAAAGAGTGACACAGAGCCATGAGCAACAACATCAGCTTTGGTTAGATGATATTGCTCAACAACTTATCCAACAAAGGTTGAATTCTGACTTTGTTGACGCTGCGTTACCTGTGCAGTGGGTTTTTTCAACACCCTACTTATTAGAGTACCAAAGGTATTCGATTACTACGGTCAGTTTTCCTGTTGGTAGCCGAGAGCAAAGTCAGCAGCAGTTTGTTTCTACTCTCGCCTCTTTGCGTGATTATGGCGTAAGTGAATATGAGTTGGCGAGTGTGCTTCAGCAATACCAAGCGAACCTTGACGATATTCAACTAAACTGGGATCAAATGGATGCTGTGGCTCATGCTGATGGTAAATCGACAGCATTGGTGATTAACCAACCCGTTCAATCACAGCTTGATTATAAGTCGAGTTTGAAAACGTTTCTTGCGAATACGGATCTCGAGGCCGTGAATGATAACTTAGATGATTTGCTTTCTAGCCCTTACATTTTGGGGTTAGGTTTATCTTCTAAGGAAGATCTTCAAGCCATGGAGAATGAGCTAAAAGATGTCAGAAAAGCCTATAAAAAGACGGGTAACAAACCACTGCTCGTTACCGCAAGTTCTGCGTTTAGCGTGCCAGAATCTCAAGGCGACATTGTGAAACAAATTCAGGTGAGTGAGGATCCTAACTTACAGCAATGGACATTGAGCAATGGTATCGAGGTTTGGTATTTACGAAACCCTGAGGTGGGTAATAATGTTGGCGTTTATTATGCCAGTGAAGGTGGTAAGTCAGCCCTAGATCCTTCTTTATTTCCTGCGCTAGAGGTGGCCATTCCAGCTTCGAATCGCAGTGGCGTTGGTAAATTCAGTGGCTCGGAATTAAATTCCCATTTGAAACGTAAAGACATCCAAATTTACCCCTTCATTAACTTCACTCATCACGGGTTGGAAATAAACACTAAGAAGAAGACGCTCGCAGAAGGCTTGGCTGCACTGTATACCATTGTGACCGAACCTAAAATCGATAGCGATCAGCTTGAGGCAGTGAAGTCTGAATTCACGCAAGGTCGTACTGCCTACCTAGAAACCCCATTGGGACAGTTTACCCAGATGGTGAATCGCAACAGCTATCAAGATAGTAGTCGTCATATCATGTTGGAAAGTGAAGATGTTGAAGCTGTTACACCTCAAGATATACTTGATATACAGCATCAACTCTTTCAGAAGTTAAGAGACAATACGCTTGTCATCGTTGCTGATATTAAGCCATCTGAAATTAAGCCCCTCGTACGCCAATATGTTGCTTCATTGCCACTAGAAGCGGTTGAATCTCCTAATTATGAGGTGGCTTATAAAACGGATTCAGAAGAGCGAATAGATGTATCGATCAACAATGAAGACAGCAGTCAGTACTTGTTGCGTGTAATTTCCCAGCAAGCTCGGGATAAAACAGCAAAAGATGTGTTTATGGATGATATGCTGCAGCGCGTATTGTCGAGTCGTCTAACGGCTTATGTTCGTGAAGAGTTAGGCTTGGATTATGCACCTTACGTGTATTCGGTCGCTCAAGACAGTGAGCCAAGTTACGACTGGCTTGTGGGCTCCTTAACAGCCCCAGAAAACTTAGATCAGGTTGAACAGGCGATCGATAAAATTATTGCTGAAGCTGTCAAAGGGATCTCTGAAGAAGAGACTCGAACGGCAGCTAAACAGCTAGTGGCTGACCTCACGCCACTTCAATATAAGCCTACTCAACAAGCTTGGTTTATTTCACGTTATTTAATTCATGACTATGGTGTTGAGGCACTGTTTGACTTACAGGGAACGACAGATTCAATTTCTAGTAAAGATATGACTGAGTATGCTAAAGAAATTTTTGGAGACAACAGCTACCAGTTGAAGAACTTGTTAAGGCCACAAAGTTAAGCTGATTGAGTAAAGTGACTTTTCAGAAAAGTCGCTTTCACCCTGAATATATGATGTCGAATCTAAGCCAAATGCTAAGTCATTTGGCTTTTTTATTTGGCTTAGGGTTAGTCTTTAAACTCGTTACTTTTTAATTCATCACTTTCAAGCTTGTCACTTTTAAACTAGTTACTGACTTTTAAGCTAGGTAGTGACTTTTAAATGCTCGCAATTCGCGCCTTATATAACTGAGTATGATTTATAAAATAAAGATCCAGATCACAAAGATACTCATTCAGTTCAGTATTAAATAATAATCATTAACTCAAGATGTATATTGTCGATGAATGACATTAAGAGGTTGTTATGAAAACATATTATTTAGCGACGGCAGTATGCCTTACCCTGGTTGGCTGTAGTTCAACATCAAAAACGACTGACACCTTCATCCAACCGGACCCGGCTTGGACTTCAGGCCAACTAGAGAATGGCTTTACCTATCATGTTTATCCTGATCATGAAGCGCCAGTTTCTATTCGTTTAGTCGTACATGCAGGCTCTATTCAAGAAACTAGTCAACAAGAAGGTTATGCGCATTTTGTCGAACACATGGCATTTAATGGCAGTAAGAACTTCTCGCAAAACGATGTGATTCGACTATTTGAAGATGCAGGTGCTAGTTTTGGGGCTGATATTAATGCCTACACCTCTTATGAAGAGACGGTATATCAGCTAGATTTACCCGATAACGTCCAATTACAGTCTGCCCTAACGTGGATGCGAGACATCGGTGATGGATTGGATCTCGCCAGTTCAGAAGTTGAAAAAGAAAAAGGTGTGGTTCTTGGGGAGTTTCGTATGGCTCGCCTTGATGATAAGTCATTCCCAGAAGTGTTTTATGACCACTTTATTGAAGGTGGACCGTATGAATCCCAAGACGCATTGGGAACTAAAGAATCGGTTGTAAATGCCACTTCTCAAACCCTAAACAACTTTTACCAGACTTGGTATCAACCACAAATCGTAGAGCTTGTTGTTTCAGGTGATGTGGATATCGAAACCGTGATCCCATTAATTGAAGCGAAGTTTTCTAGTTGGCAGCGTGGTGAAACGCCTAAACCAGTGAAACAGACAGTCACCACTTTCAACGAAGGTGACTATGTTGAGTATACGAAGAGAGAAGCCCCAAGTATTTCACTGACGTTTAACCGAGGTTCAAACATCATTGAAACTCACGATCAACAGCACCAACGTTGGTTGGATGAAACCTCCCAGTTATTGATTCAGCAACGACTTGAGGCGGTATTTAATGATGCGGCTTTGCCGACTCAATGGATAGCGTCAGACAGTCTTGAAATGGGTGCTCTGCTTTATTCATCTACAAGTATTGGATTCCCTGTTGGAAGTCGTGAAGTGACTCAGCAAAAGATGCTCTCGACGTTGGCATCATTGCGGGATTACGGCGTGTCGCAAGCGGAGATCGTCGGTGAGCAGCACTACTACCAAAACTTACTCGATAATATTGAGCATGATTGGGATAAAGAAGACGGTGTTGATCACGCGAACAATAAAGCAAGTGCGTTAGTGACTGGTCGAATCGTTCAATCACAGAAAGATTATCAGACCAGCATGGGAGATTTCATTTCCAACTTCAGTCTTGAAGTGATTAATGACAACATAAAAAGCATACTTTCTGGTGATTATTTCATGATCATTGGCATGAATAAGACTGAAAATAGAGCCGCAATCAATAACTCGTTAGAGAGCTTAAAAGCCACTTATAGCGACATGGGCACCGCGCCGTTGGTTGCTGCGGCGGGCAGTGCTTTTGCGGTACCGAGTTCGCAAGGCGATGTTGTGTTGGTTGAACAAGTATCTGTCGACCCATACATTCAAAAATGGACGTTAAGTAATGGCATTGATATGTGGTACTTACGTGACTCACTGGCGAATGATGATGTTGGCGTGATGTACATGAGTTTGGGTGGAAAGGCTGCTTTGGAGCCAAGCTTATACCCAGCGGTTGAGGTTGCATTGCCTACTTTTGCTCGAAGTGGTGTGGGTGATTTGACCGGTTCTGAACTTCAAGCGTACCTTGACCGTGAAAATATTCAAGCCGATTCTTTTATAGGCAATACTCGCCATGGTGTTGAATTTAATATCAAAAAAGATGGGCTAAAAGATACGTTTGCTGCGCTTTATACTTTCATAACCGCGCCTAAAATAAGTCCCGAGCAGCTAGAAGCTGTGAAGCAGGAGTTTGTACAAGGTCAAGAATCGTTCTTGAGCAGCCCTGTTGGCCAGTTTGAACGTGCAATAAACCAAAATATTTATCGTCAAGAAAGCCGTCACCTCTTTGTTAATAAAGACCGTGTTGAAGTGGTTTCTGTGGAAGATATCAGCCACCTTCATCAGCAACTGTTTGGTCAAATGAGGCATAACCAATTGGTGATCGTTGGTGATATTGATCCAAGCGTATTGAAGCCTTTGGTTCAGCAATATTTGGCTTCTATTCCATTAGAAAAAGCTCTAGTCCCTGACTTTAAGGTGGCTTACAAGCAACCATCAGAACCACGCATTGATTTAGCCATCAACAACGTGAATAGCGCGGAGTACGTCTTAAGAGTCATTGCTGAGCCTAATACTGTAACCACGGTTGAAAAAGTTATTACGTCAAAAGATATCTTCATGGAAAGCATACTGGAACGTTTGTTAGCGACTCGCTTAGATACCTATATTCGTGAAGAGTTGAGCTTAGATTACTCGCCTTATACATTCTCAGCGTCAGCAGATAGTGAGTTGAGTAACGAGTGGGTTGTCGGTGCGATGATAGCGCCAGAGAACGTTGATAAAGTGGAAGTGGCGATTGATAAAGTGATTGCAGACCTTCTACAAGGCGTTTCTGAAGAGGAAATGCGAGCGGTTGTGAAACAGTTTGAAGCTGACTTCACGCCTCTCGAGATGAGCTCTATTGACCAAGCGTGGTATGTGTCTCGTTATCTACTTCATGGTTACGATATCGAAGCCTTGTCTCAAGTTGAGCGCGTGGCGAGATCGATATCCACTGAAGATATGAATGATCTAATACAGCGTATTTTTGGTGAGAACAGCCGTAAGGTTAAGAACATTATGCGTCCTAAAGCCTAAAGCCTAAAGCCTAAAGTAGAGCGTGAAAACGATAGCCAAAAGTGCTTCGACAAATACCCCATTAAAGCCAAGCATTCATTGCTTGGCTTTTTGTTTTTTGACGACTTTGTATGCGTGAATACAGCGCTAGGAGGTCAGCAATTGTCAGCGTAGTGTCAAATGTGTTCGGTTGTGTTTCTAAATCAATTGTAACTTTCATAGCTGTTATATATTGTCGCAGTGTTTACTATTCAGGATTATTGTTGATTGCTTAAACTAGGTACCCGATTAGTCTTAATGTTGTTTTTACTGAGCTTTGGCTTAGTGAACTCTAACGGCTATTCGTTTCCTTCTAAGCCATTCCAAATTCAGTCGGCTCAAGAGCAATCTTCGCAGAATGAACAATCTTCCTCGATAAAACAGTGTAAACAAGCCACTACGGATAATCCGTCGGCCTATTTAGAGTGCGATAAGGTTCAGTTTGGCACCACGTCATTAGATGACAGTTCCAACTATCACGACACTGAATCGAGCCTTCAAGCGACAGCCTTTCGACGTATGCTCAGCAATGAGCAAGAAAGCGTGGCCGACCTTGAGCCTGCTTATCATCTACTGATTGACTTCTCTCCCCCCTCAATACTGGCTTCTCTGCTCTTCAACACGCCGTTGTTGGATTCCAAGCTGCACTGGACCAGCATTGTGAGTTCTCCGTCCTCCCGGCTTTCTGGGTGGAAAGAGGGCAACATTCAATACTCGCATTTCCGAGAACTTCTTAGCTAATCGTTTGACCCTAAATTGGTCGTATCGATGATCGCCTCGTGCCCGTTGAACTCGCCAATTAACCCAATATAGCGACACACAATTATTAGCCTCACTATGACTCAACCAGCTTGTTTTGGTTGTGACTAGTTGTCGTTCGTGTTCGCAAAACATTAGTTATACCAATCGCAGTAAGTAACTGGCCATTCTAGCTGGTTAAAGCGCTCGATCACTGCTTTTTCCCGGCGCTATTTTTGAGCACGTGTTTACGGTGATTGGTAAAAAGAAGAGATCTTGACTGTGAAAAAACGCATTCCAAGAAAACAAATTAACCACTACTCGAAGTGGAAATACGTGGTGCTTATTGCCACCATCATCATCATGATTCTAAGCGCTCTACCTTCTTGGTTTGGCGAAGATGCCTCGGTTCAAATCAGTAACCGTTCTGAGCAGACGATCGACGCCACTCAAGTGACGCAATATCTTGCTAGCGAAGGCATTCAAGCCAAATCAGCCTTTCAAAAAGACAAACGTTTAGTGGTGATCTTAGAAGACGCGGAGCAACAAGCGAAAGCCAAAGAAGTGCTTAATGAGCGCTTCCTCGACAACGCGACGGTTGCGCTTGCTATGGAGCCAGCAGCACCTAAATGGCTGACTGACATGGGCTTTGCACCGATTCAGTTAGGTCTTGATTTACGTGGTGGTGTGCAGTTCTTATTAGAAGTGGACATGGAACCGGTTTACCACGCACAAGCTCAATCTATGGTAGATGAGGTGACCAGTCAGGTGCGTTATGCGCGCGGTAAAGTGGTCAACAACCAAGTTCAGTTTGATTTCCGTACCGACGCCGATTTCGAAAAAGCACAAAAGCTGATTCGTGAAGAGTTCCCACATTGGCTACGTGATCGTTCAGATAAGTCACTGACGTTAACTCAGTCTGAAGAAGAGCAAAGAGCGCTACGCAACCTAACCGTTCAACAAAACCTGCAAATCATGCGCAGCCGTATTGAAGAATTAGGCATCACTGAAGCATCGATTCAACGCCAAGGTGAAAGCCGAATTCGTATCGAATTGCCGGGTGTACAAGACCCAGCAGCCGCGAAAGACGTGATTGGTGCAACGGCATCTTTGGCGTTCTATTCGGTATACGACAATGCAACTCGCAATACTCAAACGCTAAAAGATACAGATGGTAACCGTGTCGTTGTCGCTCGCAAAGCCGTGCTGAGCGGTGAACACATTATCGATGCTCGTAGTGGCATCGGTGAGATGGGCAGTGCAGAAGTAAACATTACCCTAGATTCTTCTGGTGGTAAGAAAATGTCTGAGTTCTCACGTCACAACATCGGTAAGCCAATGGCAACCGTGTACAGCGAATACAGTCGTGATAGAGCGGGCAACAGCAAGCAAGACAGTGAAGTGATCAGTGTGGCAAACATCCAGTCTCAACTGGGCAGCCGTTTCAGAATTACTGGTGCTGGCAGCTTGGCTGAAGCGCAAGAGCTTGCGTTACTGCTGCGTGCGGGTTCATTGACTGCGCCAGTGACCATCATTGAAGAACGTACTATTGGCCCATCTTTGGGCGCTGAAAACGTAACTAACGGCTTTGCTGCTTTGGCGCTTGGCCTTGGTCTTACGCTAACGTTTATGGCGCTATGGTACCGCCGTCTTGGTTGGGTCGCGAACTGCGCATTGGTGGTTAACATGACCACATTGTTTGGTTTGATTGCGCTACTACCGGGTGCGGTATTAACTCTGCCGGGTATTGCTGGTTTAGTACTGACCGTCGGTATGGCGGTAGATACCAACGTGCTTATCTTCGAGCGTATTCGAGACAAGATGAAAGAAGGACGCAGTTTTGCTAGCTCTATCGATCGTGGTTTCGATAGCGCATTCTCGTCAATTTTCGATGCTAACGTCACTACAATGATCGTTGCTGTGGCTCTATATACCATTGGTAATGGACCGATTCAGGGCTTCGCTCTGACACTGGGCTTAGGTCTTCTAACCAGTATGTTCACAGGCATTTTTGCTTCACGAGCGATCATCAATTTGGTTTGGGGGCGTGACCAACGCCACGATGTAAGGATTTAAGCATGAGTATTTCAAATATGACTATTTCAAACAGCAGCATGACTCGCCTTCGTAAGGTGATGTCTGTGATTTCTATTGTGCTGTTCATGAGCTCTGTGATGCTGGTGGCAGTGAAAGGTTTTAACTGGGGCTTGGACTTTACTGGCGGTGTGGTTGCCGAGGTTCAGCTCTCTGATCAAGTAACCAAAGATGCGTTAAAAACCAAACTTGATACGGCTTTCCAACAAGACGTACAAGTGGTTGGTATGGCAGAACAGGATCGCTGGACAATTCGTTACAGTCAACTGACAGACGCTCCACAGCCAAACTTAGTGGATGCTTTGTCTTCTGTAAGTGACCAAGTAAAAGTGCTTAACAGCAGCGTGGTTGGCCCTCAAGTGGGTCAAGACATGGTTGACCAAGGTGGCTTGGCGGTATTGGTGTGTTTCCTAATGATCATGCTGTACCTGAGTGTACGATTTGAATGGCGTTTGGCGTTGGGTGCTCTTGCTGCGATCATCTATGACGTGACGCTTATCTTAGGTTTGTTCGCTTTTACTCAGTTTGAGTTCAACCTGACTGTATTAGCGGCCGTGCTAGCGATTCTCGGTTACTCATTGAATGACTCGATCATCATCGCCGACCGTGTACGCGAAATGCTGCGCGGCAACCCAAACGGTGATACTGATAACCTGCTCAATGAATCGGTTAAAGCGACCTTCTCACGCACCATGGTGACTTCAGGAACAACGCTAATTACCGTATCAGCGCTTTGGCTACTGGGTGGCGCTGCGCTGCAAGGTTTCGCTATTGCACTCGTGGTTGGTATTGTCAGCGGTACGTGGTCCTCCATTTCAGTAGGCATCACCCTACCTAAATTACTTGGATTGCAGCCTTGTCACTATCAGGTGAAACCAGTAGTAGAAGTTGAGGGTGAGTATCCTTAGTTTCCTGATTGCTTAAGTTTTCTAATTAGATAGCGCTCAGCCTTAGTCCTCATTGACTAACGAGTGAGTTCAGCAAAGCCTTTCGTTTGTAGCAAGACGAAGGGCTTTATTTTTATAAGAGTCAGTCAGTTAGTTAAAAGAGAGGCTATTTCAAAAAATAATGGATTGAGCAGGCAAGCCCTCATTATATGAAGTATGTTTATATGACGTCAGTAGAAATGAGGCAAGGGAATGGAATATCGACATCAATGTCATGTAGGCGACCACGGTGATGCACTCAAGCATCCAGTATTGAGTGCACTGGTTAAATCATTAATGCAGCAACACTCTCGCCTCAATGTTATCGACACGCATTCAGGCACAGGGTGTTATGACCTCACTACAGCGCCAAGCAATCACGCCGGTGAGTTCGCTGAAGGGGTCGGGTACTTGTGGCGAAACAAAGCTTATCTTCCTCCAGCATTCGCTTCTTTTATGTCGGTGCTGGAATACTACAATCCGAATCAACTTATCTCTCTCTATCCGGGCTCAGCAGCCATCACTTACCAACAAGGCCGCAGCCAAGACAGTTTCTATTTTTCAGACATTCAGCAAGATGAAGCTGATTTACTGCAAACTAATATTGAGACGTTACAACGTGACCTCGATGTCTCAAGCAAGCTGACTATTTCCGCGGGTGATGGGCTTAAAGCGTTGCCTGACGACGTAGCAAAACACGATAATCATCACCTGATTGTTATCGATCCTCCCTATGAAACCGATTCTGAATATCTCGCAGTGATCGATGCCTTGGTTAAGGCGTATCAACAATCTGAGACGGTATCTGCACTAATTTGGTACCCGCTTTACACGGATGACAAGAGCTCACTGATTCTGAATCACTGTGTTACTGCAGTGAAAGATGGTTTGCTGCCAAGTCCGATTAAGTCGGAGCTTCGCCTTCGAGACCCGAAAGGGGATGATCGCCTAATCGGCAGTGGTTTGTTGTTATTCAACCCACCACAAGGCATTTCAGGAATAGTCGCAGATACACTTGATTATTTACACCGCCAACTCTCGACCAATGGTGAAGGCTATTGGCAAATGAGAAGCCTATAGATCTGATTTTTATGGGTTTTATGATGATTTTCGAGATGTAGATCGCTAAATCATTTCAATCTGTATGGTTTAAATTGACCAAACTCTAACTTTTATCGATTGATTTATCGCGATGAATCATATAAAAATAGTACATCAATGCGCACAGGTGCATACTAGCTCATAAGTTAAATAATTACCCAAATTAATATCAGATTGTGGTTTACCCCCTAAACTGCATAAGGCTCGCACTAGTCACGCGAGCCTTTCTTTTGCCTGTCGAAAATGTTTACAACAGATTCTCTTCAATTTTTAGTGCTTTCTCGATGAGTTTCGCATTGAAATCTGCAGCTTCCACAGAGTAATGTGCTTTACGATGGCAAGTCGGACAGAGTGCAATTACATTTTCAGGGCAATCAGCTCCACCATCAGCTAACCGTGTCAGGTGATGCACTTCTAGGTAAGGACCTGACTTGGTCTCAAAAGGCGAGTGCACACCACAACCTTCACAAAGCCCATTTGCTCGTTTCTTTGCGTAAAGCTTGATTGCTTCACTGCGGTACTTCACATGCGTGAGTTGTTCTTTGGGGTCAGCTTTAAGTGGCGTTGAAGCTAACGCAATGTCTCGTAATTGCTTCAGAGACTTACTTTTAGTCGGCTTAGTAAGGTATGAGACTTTTGGAGATTTAATGGTATTTCCGACACTTTGTGGGACAATATCTAGATGGAAAACTATTGCATCACGAAGTTGGTCGTTCTTGTCGGGGCGTTGCTCGATGTGATGACAGATGTAGTTGCAAACACCGACGAATCTAACAAAACCAGTAGAGACAGATTCAAATAAGAGAATCTCTTTGAGGTTGTTTTGGTGTTCAAAGATGGCTAAGTTTCCTTTAACCATTTGCATATCACCTTCTTGCCCTTCTCCTGTATATCGGAAAGTGCCGTCTGCACTAAAACCATCAGAGTAGCCAAATTCTTCACCTGCATCGCTAGTGAAGATAAACACATATGGGTGAGCCGCCGGCGTAGCGATACCGCCATATTGCTGACCTTTGTAATGACCGTGTATATCTGCACGTCGATTGTAAACCTGTCCTACATTGAACAATGGAGAGTCCTCATTTATCCGTTTAAACTTTAATTGTTATTGATATTTTTATAATTTAAATTTCATATAAAATTCAAATATAACAGTGGTTTAAGTGAAAATATGCAAGTGAATTTTCGAGTGTAAAAAGGTATCGGTTCGGTCACGTTTCTAAAGAGGCAAGCCTGCAGGACTCATGCAGGCTTGGTGTTTGTTTAATGCTTTATCACTACAACGCTGGGTAATCGGTATAGCCTTTTTCGTTGCCGCCGAACAGAGTGGCGCCGTCGAGATCGGATAGTTCGTTGCCGTTTTGTAAGCGTGATACGAGATCTGGATTCGCAACGAATGGGCGACCAAATGCGACAAGGTCAGCGTAGCCTTTGCTTAACACTTCTTCGGCGCGTTCTGGTGTGTAGCTGCCAGCGACGATGATTGTGTTAGAGAATAGTTCTCTTAGCTCTACACGGAAGCTTTCAGGTATCACAGGCGCGTCATCCCAATCGGCTTCTGAAAGGTGCAGATAAGCGATATTACGAGCTTGCAGTTCCTTTGACGCTTCTAAAATCGTTGGCACGATGTCTGGACAATTCATGTCTTTGAAGGTGATGAACGGGGCTAAACGTACACCCACTTTATCGGCACCAATCGCATCAATGACTGCATCCACTACTTCGATTAGAAAACGAAGTCGGTTCTCGCGGCTGCCGCCATAGTTGTCGGTGCGCTTGTTTGAATTTGTTCTTAAGAATTGATCGATAAGGTAGCCATTACCACCGTGGATCTCGACGCCATTGAACCCTGCCTCGACCGCTTTTTTTGCTGATTCCGCAAAATCTTGAACCACACGATCGATATCGGCTTGGGTCATTTCTCTTGGTTGAATGCAATCAACCATGTTGCCGTTTCCATTCTCATCAGCAATCCAAACCTGAGTTTCTACCGGAGCCAGTGCTGAAGGTGCAATCGGCAACTCGCCTTTTTGGAAGGTTGGATGAGACACGCGCCCCACATGCCATAGTTGGCAGAATATCGCAGCGCCTTGTTCTTTAGCGGCAGAGGTGACACCTTGCCAACCTTCCACTTGTTCGCGTGTGTAAACGCCGGGTGTGAATGAGTATCCTTGAGAGTCATCTGAGATTTGTGTCGCTTCAGTGATGATGAGTCCAGCACTCGCTCGTTGTTGGTAGTAAGTCGCCATCATTTCATTTGGCACGTTTCCAGGTTGGCTTGTACGAGCGCGTGTCATGGGGGCCATAACCACACGGTTTTGTAGTTCTAGATCTTTGAGTTCTGCTGTTTCGAATAATTTGCTCATGGTATTTACCTTGTGTCGGTCATGTGTTGATTGATTTAGCGTGCGGTGGTCACTATTTCGATTCCGCAGGGCTGAAGATAGAGTCGTTTTGTGGCTTTTCAGCTCGGTTGGCTTTTGCAATAAGCAACAAACCAATCACTGGGACAACAACGGCTGCGAATGGAATCATTCCTGCGCCTAGTTGGCTGTCGAGTACCATGCCGCCTAAGAAGCCACCGAAGGCATTGGCCAAGTTAAACGCTGAGATATTCGCGGTTGCTGCTAGCTCTTGGCCTTCGCCACCGTGGTTCATTACTCGAAGCTGCATAGCAGGAACGTTCGCAAATGATGCAATACCAAAGACAAATGCAGCTGCAACGAATAGGATTTTGTTGTCTACAACAAGGCCAACTACCACCAATGAAATGATCATCGCGATAGCCCAAAACATTGAAGCTTTGCCTAGGTTTTTATCTGAAGAGCGTCCGCCCAAGGTGTTACCGATGATTAAGCCAATACCCACTATCACTAAGATCCAAGTCACTGATTCTTGACTGTAACCTGTGATGTGCATGGCGATTGGCGCAAGGTAGCCGTAAAGCGTCATGAAGCCAGACCAAGCAAAAGCGGTGATTGCTAAGCTGATCAGTAACATTGGATTTTTGAACGCTAGAAGCTGAGTTTTGATGTCCTTCGCTTCACTGTGACCTGTCGACTTAATCGAAGTCAGAATGGCAAGCATCGCGATAGTGCCAAGTGCTGCCACGGTAAAGAAAGTGGTGTGCCAACCGAATTGCAAGCTGACCCATGTACCAGCTGGAACGCCAAGAACGTTAGCGAGTGTTAAGCCTGCGAACATCTGGCCAACGGCACGACCTGCCATTTTTTCAGACACTAAGTTGGTTGCAACAACCGCACCGATACCATAAAAAGGGCCTTGCACTAAGCCTGCGATAACACGGCTGGCAAGTAGAAGTGGGTAGCTAGGAGCAAGGGCTGATAAGACATTACCGATGATGAACAGTGCCATTAAGCCAATCAGCACCATCTTCTTGTTAAAACGTGCTAGGTAGATGGTTAAGATCGGGCCGCCGATAACGATAGCCAACGCGTAAGCACTGATAAGGTAGCCAGCTTGACCTTCTGTGATTGAAAGTGATGTGGCGATCTGTGGAAGAATGCCTGCGATAACAAACTCAGCCGTGCCGATTGCAAATGCAGCGAGTGTCAGTATCCAAACTTGGAATGGAATCTTTTCTTTATGGGTAGTTTCTTTATGGATAGTTTCTTGGTGGACAGTTTCTTGTTTCATGATGATCTACCTATGTAAATTCTTGTTTGTTAGGACGTGAGATACACGCCCTAACGATTGTTCTTTATGTCTTTGCTTCTTTGCGGAGTGTTAGCCGAGTAGAGCGCCGCCATCGATATCGATGATTGACCCAGTGACGTATGGGTTATTAATTGCGAACAGGTAACCCATGGCTATCTCTGAAGGCTCGCCAACCTTGCCTGCGGGTAGGTTGTTTTTGGCGTTGTCGTACATGCTTGTACGAGCGGAATCGTCCATGTTTTTGTAGGCTTCCGTCATGGTTAAACCCGGGCTAACGGCATTGACTCGAATGGGGGATAGCTCTTTCGCCAGTATTTTGGTTACGCTTTCTAGTGCGGCGTTGATGGCGGTTTTTACGTAAGTGCCTGCCACAACCTTGCGTGACAACATGCCAGTTGTGAACGTGATAGAGCCGTTTGGTGTCATGTAACGAGCGGCATGTTTGGCTACGTTTAAGCTGCCCCAAAACTTAGTGTCAAAAGCTGTCTTAGCGTCTGCGGTTGCTACGTCTGTTACTTTTCCTGCGGGAGCGGATGAGCCAGCCGTTACGATTAAGTGGTCAAACACGCCAATCGATTCGAAGTATTCACAAATCGACTTTTCATCCGTGATATCAACGCCGGTGTGTCGGCTGGCAATATGTACCGTGTTGTTCTCGTTTCTTAGTTGCATCGCTAGTGCTTTGCCGATACCTGATGTGCCACCAATGATGACGAAAGTGTGTTTCTCTTGTTTAGTCGATTCGTTAGTCATGCTCTGAATTCCTGCGTTGTTCTGTTGATGTTTGCCATTATATTTATTCGACTAAATTTGATAATTGGTTAAAATATAAATTCATTATTCGGATTGGCTGAATAGTAGGAGAGGTGAATGGACAAGTTTTCAGATATGGCGATGTTCGTGAGCATTGTTAAGCATCATGGGTTAGCTGCGGCGGGGCGAGAGTTAGGGCTTTCTCCTGCGACCATGACAGCAAGGCTTCAGGCGTTGGAGGAGCGTTATGGTGTGAAGCTGCTGAACCGAAGCACAAGACATGTGTCTCTAACTGACTCTGGGGAGCTGTATCACAAGGCGTGTCTGGAGATATTGGATAATGTCAGCGAGGCTGAAAACCTTATTCAAAATGGCGTCAAAGAGGTTAAAGGCCCACTAAAGATTGCAGCACCTAAAGACATCGGAAAGCAGTACATTCTTCCTATTCTGTCGGAGTTTTGTCAGCAGTATCCAGACGTTATTCCCTACCTGTACTTGAACGATAACCTATCGAATATCGCCGAATCAGGCATGGACATCGTGATCCGCTACGGTGAATTGGTTGATAGTAGTTTGATCTCTAGACGCTTATCACCAAGTCGACGAGTGCTATGTGCGTCCCCAGAATATCTCGCCAAACACGGCACGCCGATCAAGCCACAAGATTTGGTTGAACATGACTGTTTGGCTATGCTGCGTAGCAATGAAGAGCTCAAGACATGGCACTTTCAAGATCATGATATGAAGAAGGCTGTGACGGTTGTGCCGAAGCGCTTTTCAGACGATGGCGAAGTGATTCGATACTGGGCATTGCAAGGAGAAGGGATTGCGTTGAAGTCGGTACTCGATGTGCAAGATGACATCAATAACCAACGCCTTGTGACGCTACTTAATGGCTACATGAAGAACTTCAACACCTCGACGTCAGTATCGAGCGCCGACTTGAATGTGGTGTACATCAGCAAGAAATATCAGCCGAAACGTATTCGGCTGTTTTTGGATTTTCTGTTTGATAATTTTAATGACTTGGTCGAGAAATCAGGCAGAGATTAATTATCGTTAATCTATTGAAAATGAAACCTCAATGACGATAGATCTATAGTGCCTTTGAAGCTTTATTGATCAAATAAACTTTATTACCGAATTGCAGTTTACCCCCTAAGTTGCATCTGGCTCGCATTAGTCACGCGAGCCTTTCTTTTTTTTGGCGATAAGTATTTGGTTTACGATAATATTTATCTCCGATAAAGGGGGAAGTATGAAAATACTAATTATCGAAGATGACACCACCACAAGAGAATTTGTGGCCAAAGGTCTTGAAGAACATGGTTATGCGGTCGACCAAGCAGAAGATGGCAAAAAAGGCTTAATGATGGCGTTAAGCTCCGAGTATCAACTGGTGATTCTTGATCGCATGTTACCGTATTTGGATGGAATGAAAGTTCTCTCTGCAATCAAAGCGACAGAAGAAAATTTACCGGTATTAATTTTGAGTGCCATGGACAGCGTGGAAGATCGCGTGAATGGCCTTCAAGCAGGAAGTGATGATTATCTGATAAAACCTTTTGCTCTGGCTGAGCTTGTTGCACGCGTAGATATCATTATCAATAGAACTAAACGTCAGTCCGTTACTGAGACAAATTTGATATATGACTGCTTAGAAATCGATTTACGCGCTCATAGAGTAGTGTGTAAAAATCAAGATCTCCAATTGCAACCCAAAGAGTTTCAACTGATTCAGTATTTCGTTGAGCACAGTGAGCAAGTTGTTTCAAGAATGCGCTTGTTTGAGGCGATTTGGAGCTACCACTTTGACCCGAAAACCAATGTCATTGATGTTCATGTCGCCAATTTAAGAAGGAAGCTTGAAGAGGCAGGTTGCCCTGATTTGCTTCATACAGTGAGAGGGGCTGGTTATGTCCTTCGTCGATGATTACTCCCTCACTCGCTCCTCTGTATTTAAGATTCTAGTCGGTTTGTTTGTGTTGGTGACAGTGATTAATGTCATCGTGATTAGGCAGGTATACAAAGACTCAGATGCGTTCCATCGGGCACAACTCATTCGACAGCTGCAAGATGAGTCATCCGAATTCAGTTATGCAGCCAATCAAAGTAAAGAGGACGTTGAAAGGTTACTTGCCGTAAAGCAAACATCCGACACTAATTTTTACTATCGCCTTTCTGAGCGAACAAGCCCTTTACTAACCACGTCTTATCCTGTTGTTTCGCTTATGTCTGAAACCGCCAACATTAGCATTGGAGATACGCATCGCTTGGTGATTGGTATTGATAGACAGGCGGTAGAAGAGTATCGAAAAACTCTAATCCCGATTGTATTTTCGGGCATTGTACTTCCTATTGCCGTTATGCTGATCGCGGCTCTGTTTTTTACGGTTCTGATCTTAAAGCGTTTAGAAAGAGTCAACCAAGCGATGAATCGAGTGCTGTGTGGTGAAAAAAGCGTAAAAATCCCTGTTTCCAAACAAGACGATGAATTTGATATTTTGGCGATCCATCTCAACTTCATGATTGAGCAAATGGCTAAAAATGAAGAGTCATTGAAGTCGTTAACAGTAGGCATGGCTCACGATATGCGCACTCCCATGGCTCGGCTAAAGTTACGCTTAGAAGAGGTATTATCGGATTCAACATTGACCGACGAACATCAAGAGCAATTCTCGGCTTGCCATGATGAGTTGGAACTCATTCTATCGCTATTCAATAGCATGTTAGAGATCACTAAGCTGAATAGCGGTCAAACGTTGATCGCCACAGAGCGTGTAGATCTTGGGAAAATAGCTCAAGATGCGATCGAGTTTATCAGCCCTATTGCTGAAATGAAGCAACAGAGTTTGGTTTGTCGGCTAGACCAAGAGTGCGAAGTATTGGGGGATAAAAGCCTACTGTTTAGGGCTGTCTTCAACTTGGTTGAAAATGCAGTGAAATACACACCGGAAAAGGGCGAAATTGAAGTGGTGGTTGATTACTTTGGTGTCACGGTGGCGGACAACGGTATCGGGATATCAGATAAAGACAAGATGAATGTGTGTCGGCCTATGTTCCGTGCTGATAAAAGTAGAACGGAATTTGGCAATGGCCTTGGCTTGTCTCTGGTTGATGCCGTAGTAAAGCGTCACCATGCCCATCTTATTTTAAGAGATAACACCCCAGGATTAAGGGCTCGCCTCTATTTTGAACGTTAACTTTAGTGGATGTTTGTAGGCTGCCCAACACCTTAATCCTTATTGTAGCTTTATCTTTGCGTAAAAGCTTTAAGGATGTTATCCACTACGGAGTTACTTTCTAAATAGTACTCTAACGAAACGTATGGGGATTTTTCATAAACCGAGCATGAAGCACCAACTCGCAAATCTCCAACCATTTTCGAGTAGCTCGACTTGCCAGGCTCAAATTGAAATACTGGATAGTGCTCCTGAAATTTTTCTATTAAGGAACCTAATGCAGCAATACACTCATCCTTACTAATAAAAGCTCGCTCAACTTTAACTCGCCCCACCAATTCAGACTCGTTATCTATTGTAACTTCGAAGTCTGATAGAAAACTAAGCTTAGTTTCGTTCTCAAGCGCTAAAGGCACTCGAAAGTTAGTAACTGGGCTATCAGTTGTAATATTGAAATTCTCCAGAGGTTTCACTGGGAAAGAACTGGCAACTTTGACTTCAAATAAAGGTAAACCTTCACCTTGAATCACTGTATCTCGTTCAGCAGAGTTGAAACCACCACCCAACATGAAACCGGGGATAATCATGCATACCATGACTAAAGCTATTTGTATCTTGTTCATCTGATTCCTTTAACTATGGATAAAGCTCAGTTAAATGCATGCTAATTGAGGTACTTCTGCCAATGTTGCTGACCTTTCAAAACTACCCTGTAATCTTCGTAGTCCAAAGAACTATAGAGATTTTTAGCTGCAACATTATCATTACTGACCTCTAGTGTGATTTTTAGGTAATCATTATCACGACAATACTGTTCGATACCATTCAGTTGCGCCTTGCCAACACCTTTACCACGAAAGCTATCCGACACCATAAAGTCATGGATATTCATCACCCTTTGCGCACGATAAGTTGAGAACGACTCAAAACAAACCGCAAAACCGGCAGGCTTGTTGTCGACAAAACTGATGAATCCGTGGAAATAAGGCAATGCAAACAGCTGAGCAATTACGGAGGGATCTAGTTCAACTGAGAATCCAGATAGATACTCTCTGAATAAAGTTTCGAATATACCTTTATCCCCAATGCTTTCTGTTTCGATACGACTCGTTGTGATTTTCATATTTATTTCCACCAAAGCACATAACACCTGTATAAAACGAGAACAAGCCATACTCTTGTAACAATGGTCACTCACTGGAGTAACTCCATGACTTAAAATGCCACAAACCCTTTAAAAACAACATTTACCAACTTGAGGCAGCAAGGTGAACGACCCGAGACAAATTGATGCTGATTCTAGTGCAGTTCGGCGCTTCACCACCTATGAACTCTAGTCGTTATCATGAGATACCACGTGTCGGAGTAACTCGTCCCACATAGCCGAAAGATACGAAAAATAACTAGCTGGTTGATAAGATTGCTATCGCAACCTTATCTTGGCCTCGCTCGCCTTGAGAAAAGCCTCAAAGCGATGTGCCCTTCAAATGCAATTGTACAATTTACTTAATAAAGTGGCTTCGGGCTTGTTCAACACTCGGGATTTAGTGTTGGCTGCGCAACACCCTATTCCTTATTTATTAGCTATGTAGTCAATTTTTTCAATTTAGCCTCTTTAACTAGCCTTTTACTTTCTAGTTTAGCAATCGCCTCTTGATAGTTTTTAAGGTTGTCATATCTTTTCCACCAACGATATGCGACGCCGACAAACGCAGACCAAAGAGTAAGTGAAGCGATTTGTGGAATGCGTAAAAGGTTTCCTAGACCAGCCAGATCAAATGCAAGTGGTATTAAGTTAGCCAAGCCGAAAAGAAAAAACATGGCAAAGATTCCTTTGAAAGACGAGCGGCTCATTTCAACACTAGACTTTCTGATTTTTCCAAGATGTTCGATTTCAAAGTCGATAAGATCAATGTCATCTTTGAGGCTCTTAGCTCTCGACTTTTTAAATACTGCAACAACAAACATCACTATTACAGTCCCTAAAATACCAATAAGCAGACTCTTAACATCCGTCTCGTTCATACTATCATTTTTCCTTAAATAGCTAACGCTCGCCATAATACGCCACAACACATTACGACAATGTTGATAGACCACCAAAAACACCAAAGCCAATTAATACCTAAAATGCCGAGCGTTGGTGGTGTTTTAATAGACTTGTTAGTCCTATTTTGATGCTAAGAATGCAATGCCCGCAGCAAGGCACGTAGCTATAGCCACATTTTTAACAGGACTTTGCTCTGTTGGGGTAAGCATTGAAGCCAGAGCAGCAGCACCGCCAGCAGCTTGGACAACTGAATTGTCTGATTTCAGTAATGCACCAACACCAATTGCTGAGATTAAATATTTTTGTACTTGAGTGCTTTCTTTCTCTAGGCCACACGACGTCCTTACAAAGTGCTCACAGTTCTCTGAGAATAGGTTGTAAGGGATACCTAAGTACTTTCTCGCTGTTTGTACCGCTAACGTTGGATTGTCCGGTTTTATAGAGCTTATTTGGATACTTTTATTATCAGCGAAAGAGGTTAATTCTATTTCTTCAACTCGGTGGAATGTTTTAGAATTATGGATAACAGTATCATTACCAACGTAAATGCCGTAATGCTTAAAACCTGTATATTGAATTTTTAATACTTGCCCTAGTTCATACATCGTTGACTTCCTTATATTCACACAACATATATGAACATGAGGTCGTATTGGGGTGATTCAAGGCTGGAGTTCAAAAATAGGGCTAACATTTTAATATCGCGCGGGCACGAATTCATCCGCTCAACATATCAAGATTGTTGCTTATTGCCAGTTGGGTGCTATGTCTATGACATAAAGCAGTTCTATTGTTTAAGTACTAAACCGTGACCGTGCAAGCACATAATACCGCTGTCGTAAGGCATGTCATCACTCCGAAATGGCCTTTGAATTCTCGATTAATCAACGTCTTAAAAGCGGTTGTTCGTCCTATCCATGCCTATCGTCAAGAGCCCGTCTTTTTCGCTCCCATAATCTCTTTACGCTGCGAGTGCAAAAAAGCCAAAGCGAATCGCTTTGGCCTGAGTGCTTTAATGTGAATCGCAACGTGTGCTGTGTTTTAGCGATGCAGGGGTTAACTCGGAAGTGGGACCGATGTTAGGTCTTGGCTTTTAGGGATTTGACTCATCGCATGAGCGATCTCCTCTGCCTCTGTGCCAATAATAACCTGAAGGTTGTTAGCCCCAATTTTTACCACGCCCATTGCGCCAATCGCTTTCAGTGTCGCTTCATCAACAATGCTGATGTCTTTAAGTGTTAAGCGCAGTCTTGTGATACATGAATCGATACTGGTTAGATTCGCATGTCCACCTAGCGCTTTTAAGTATTGCGCCGCTTTCTCATTCGATGAAACTTGGTTTACTTCTGCTACGTCCACATCTTCACGTCCCGGTGTTTTGAGATCGAATTTTAAGATAGCGAAGCGGAATATTGAGTAGTAAATCGTCGCAAAGAAAATACCTTGAAGTATCAACATGTAAGGTTTTACTGCGAGTGGAAGATTGTAAGACAACACGAAGTCAATCAAACCGCCACTGAAGGTAAAGCCAGCGATCCACTGCATGCTAGCAGCAATGTATAGCGACATAGCGGCAAGAAGCGCGTGAATAACATAAAGTACCGGTGCCACGAACATGAAGGCAAACTCAATCGGTTCTGTTACGCCAGTTAAGATAGCGGTTAACGCTGAAGCGCCAAGAATACCGCCGACTTTCTTTTTGTTTTCTGGTTTTGCACAGTGGTACATCGCTAAACATGCCGCTGGTAAGCCATAACCCATAACAGGGAAGAAGCCACCTTGATAAATACCCGTTACACCGAGTTCACCGGTGCCCGACCAGAATTTAGAAATGTCATTGATGCCCACTAAATCGAATAGGAAAACTTGGTTAAGTGCGTGGTGCAAGCCAACAGGAATAAGTAAGCGGTTAAAGAAACCATAGAGGCCAGCGCCTGTCGCACCCATCTCAGAAATAGAGATGCCGAACTCAACCAGTGCTCCGTAGACGACAGGCCACACATAAACCATGACTAAGCTGATACTAATCGCGGCCAGAGATGTGATGATTGGAACGAAACGCTTGCCGCCAAAGAACCCAAGAACAGCAGGCAGTTTTATGGTGTGGAATCGGTTATATAGAGTGGCGGCGACAATACCTATCATGATGCCAGTGAATGCACTTACCGCTGCATTGGAGGCGATAAGTTCAGATGCGCTCATTTGGTCGACAGGGACACCGGTGATTTGTGAGATAACATTCACGTTACCCACGATCATTTCCACGATGAGCAGACCTAATAGGCCAGATAGAGCAGCAGCGCCGTTATTGTCTTTCGCTAAACCATAAGCGACACCAACCGCGAATAACCACGCTTGGTTATCCATAATGCCTTTGCCACCGTATACGAGTATGGTTGCTAAAGCGCTGTTAGCTCCCCAACCTGATGGGTCAAGGGCATAACCTAGCCCTAGCATCAAACCACCAGCAGGCAGTACGGCGATCGGCACCATCAGTGCTTTGCCGATTTTTTGTAAGTATCCAAGTATATTCACGTTTTTTCTCTCTCTATTTTTATTGATAGAGAGAGCTTACTTGCATAAGGATTAAGGATCGGTTGTGCTTAGATTAACGATTATTAATGTAGGGCGATGTCGTTGTAAAACTGAGAACTATTGAAGATTTTATGGATAAGTTGATTGTTCTAAAAATGCTAAATTCAAAGCTTGGTTACGGACAAGGTAAATGGTTCTCGTTAAGATAGTTCGATACAAGGACTTGATGGAGAGAGAAATGAAAGTAGTCGGTAACACGGTTATCCAACCTTTTCACAAAGCAACCTGCCACTGCGGTGCAGTTGAGTTAGAACTCAGCCTACCTAACGGAATAGAAAAGCCGCGCCGTTGTGATTGTTCTATCTGCCGTCGTAGAGGGGCGATTGTGGGTTCTGTGGCGTTGGATGGTATTAAGATTTTGAAAGGCGCTGAGCATCTTAAGCTTTATCAATTCAATACCAACACCGCGAAACATTACTTCTGTTCAAACTGCGGTATCTATACCCATCACCAACGCCGTTCAAGCCCAAATGAATATGGTTTTAACATCGGTTGTTTGGAAGGGGTGAACCCTTTTGATATCGGCGATGTGGTGACTAACGATGGTGTCAATCACCCAGCTGATCGCTAAATAACTTGTCGTTTGAGAACCAATTATTTGATAACTAATGGATAGAGGAAGGGTTTATGTCTGAATATAGTGCGGTGATTCGTTGGGCTCGTGGTGACGATGAAGCCTTTAGTGATAACCAATACAGTCGCGGTCATACGTGGGAGTTTGATGGTGGTGTCACTGTGCCTGCTTCGTCTTCTCCTCATGTAGTGCCACTGCCGTTTTCAGTTGAGGCCAACGTTGATCCAGAAGAAGCCTTTATTGCGGCACTGTCTAGCTGCCATATGCTGACGTTTTTGGGCATTGCTGCAAAGCAGAAGTATGTAATCGACTCTTATGTGGATGATGCTGTTGGTGTGTTGGAAGAAGATGAATCAGGCTGCTCATCGGTCACTAAGGTGACTCTGCGACCTGACATTGTGTTCTCCGGTACTAAGAAGCCAACGGTCAAACAACTCGAGAAGCTGCATCATTTAGCGCACAAAAACTGTTTTATCGCCAACTCGGTAAAAACAGATATTGTGGTAGAGACTATTGGGTAACCTGCAGTTTATTCTTTGTGAGCAAAAACAGGATCTGGTAGTTTCGTAAACGCTGTGTGATTCTAAGCGTGATTTTGTGTATTGTAGATAGAGAGTTCTGAATGGTTACTAAGAGCGCTTGAATGATGGGTAGATATTGGTTGGAAAAGAGTTATGTTTAGCGTCCCATTGAATAGTTTTGTACACCGTGTGAGTGATAAAAGCCAAGTGATGGCGAATGCTGCGGAATGTGGATGTCAGTTGAAACGAGTTCGTCGTTCGCGTAATTGGTTGTTGGTTGCTCAAGAGCATCAACTCATTGAATTTAAAGCGATGTTAACCCACGAAAAAGATGGTTGGATAGCAATCGCAATTGACAAAGTACTGCCGAAACCTGTGGTGTGTTTGGCATCGCTGTTAGCCGCGACACCTTCAATGACCGTCGCTCAACTGGTGATGGAATCTGGATGTTCAATGGCAGAAGCAAGGCGTGCTATTGATGAACATGAAGGACTGTAGTCACATTCCAACCGTGTGAAAAGAGAATCGCGAGCAGCAAAAAGCCCGTAACGATATTGCGTTGGAAAACGTCATATAGTTACGGGCTTTATCATCTGTGCTGCTGTTAAGCTAAGCAACGTGGCTTATAAAGCATTGACTCGATTAAGAGTTAGCCACTTTTACACGAATCGTGTTTTTGCCAAGCTTTGACAAGTTCAGCTTGTTTAGTGCGGCTTTAGCTTCTTCGTGCTCTGGCATTTCAACAAAAGCAAAGCCTTTAGATTCACCAGTATCTTGGTCTAACACTAGGCTGCACTCTTTTACTGAGCCGAACTCAGAAAATAGCACACGGATGTCTTGCTCAGATGTAGAGCGCGATAGGTTACGAACTAGAAGTTTCATAATAAACCTTGAATATGAATTTACGCCGAGCATTGTCGCACATTTTTGTGCCCACCCTGACATAATAATTTGAGATCACGCTTGCTTGGTTTTATTACGCACAGCCAGCGCTTTTGAGTAATCATAAGTGATTATTCGTCGTCGAACTGTTTGGTCGTGAACGCGTCTTCGATTCGGTTAAGCTCTTCTTGTTCTTTTGCTCGCTTCTCTTCTTGAAGAGTTGCTCTTGTTTCGTTGAAACGTTTTTTCTCTGACTTAGTCAGGAATTTTACAGCTTTTTTGTTGGTCAGTGCGTAAGCAACTACGTCTTCGCCTTTTTCTCTGCGGTCGTTTACACGTTGTGAGAAACGTTCATTGTCGCGAGCTTTACGCTCCGCTGAGGTCAACTTGCTCATGCTTTAAAGCCTTTTCAATTATTCATGGTAGGGAATCTACGCTTAGCGAAACCAATGGGGAAGTGCTCATAATTGGTGGAACTGTGTATCACATCCGCTCAACTGAGTTTAGCCCATTTGTATGCTGGTGGCGCATCTTAGCACAAAGGCTTGAGCATACAGGTATGCTATTCGAGGGATTAAACAGAACAACCCACAATTTTCTGTTGTGGGTTGGGATTGCATTGTGGGCTGAGGTTGTTCAAGGGCTGTGATTATATGGTGGGCTGAGATTGTCTTTTGGGGTAGAGGCTATCGCTGATGGAACTGAGAATCAGAAACGCCAGTTAATTAAAGTTTTTCGATATACAAAATCACTTCACCGACTTTAAAGCCGAACTTAGACATCTCGGTTTTGTTGAACAGGCGTTTGTCGTCCATCAAGAACATCCAATCATCGAGCACTACTTCATAAGTGCTACCGTCTACTTCGATTTCCAAATCGTATTTCCAGTAAAGCGCTGAACCTTGGGTCTCTCCATATGCCGTGCCCACGACATCGTTGGCGGTGCCTGTGTAGGTGTTGTCACCGGTTTTGATGAGGTTCCAAACGCGGGTTGAACGCTCGCCATCAGCAAAGGAGAACCACTCTTTGATTTCTCCGTTGTCTCCATCCCAAGTAGCGATGAGCTTGGCATCAAAGCGGCGCAGTAAGTTACCAGAGCGGTCAAGCACGATGCCGTAGGCCATCAATTCACCGTCAAAGAAGGTTTCCAGCTTTAGCTCTGGGGTCGTGTCTGCGTGGTTCTCTAAACTTGCAGAGCCACAACCTGTTAGCCAAGCGAGCGACAATATTGTCAGGGCGAGTTTGATTATTTTTGTTTTTGGACTCATTTATTTAAACCTAAAAGTTGTTTGCGTAGGCCGGGCTCAGAGGTGTTTTCAGATAACCAAATCGCTAAGAAAGCGTCACCAAACTGCTTGTCTTGAATGATACCGATAGGCTGCTCATCGAAATAAAAACGACTCACGTTGTCTTCGGTTACGCGGATAGTGAGTGTGCTTCCTGCTTCTACGTTAGGCCACATCTCGTATAGAGGTTTCAACCAACGTTGGATATTGTTGTTGGAGTAACCAAGTTTGCTCCATTGGTCTTGGGTGGCTTCAACGAGGTCTTTGCTATCAATTGCGCGGTAATATTCAAGCTTTAAAGCGCGCTCGGAATTGGTTGGGGTCGCGTAGAATTCAGCGGAGTAGAGTGTCCAAAACAGGTAGCTCATCTCACCTTGGCCGCGTTTGCTTAGATTATCTACAGCGGAAGCTTTCGCATTTCCGGTTAACAGGAGTGCCGCGCAAATAAGGGTTAAGGTGACTAAGCTAAAGAGTCGATTTCTTGATTGCTCGCTTGTTTGAGTGCGAACGCGACTATTATCGCTCTCAGATTTGAACGCTTGCGTAGGGTTGCGTGGAAAAGCCATAAGTCACCTCGTTGTTGCCATTTTGGGTTGTACTAAGCTGGAGTAAGCGGCCACCAGTAAGGGCAACAAAATCCCCCAACTTATTGCAAGGGCAGCTAACACCGATGCGTCTGGCCAAGTAGTCAGAAGGGCGCCTGCTTTGATGCCTCCCCAATAACTACTAGTACCTGCTACGAACCCTATGACAAACAAGATCACTTTCGAGCATTTTAAAAGCCAATTTAGGCTGTGGTTAAAACTGATTAAAAACATGATCCACAGGCAAACTAGCCACACTGGGAACCAAGATTGATTTGCAATTTCAGAGTCGACGGCAAACACGCCGAAGTGAAGTGAGAGGCTATCAAGCAACAGCCCCAATGGTAATAAAATGAGTATTTTCAGATCGCTACTGCGAGTAGGGGAGAGAAGGAAGTGAACAGCCACAATCAGTGGCGCCACGAACGGGGCTTGCGCGGTAAAGAACGCGCTGCAAACCCAGGTCGCTTGAAACAGAACGAGATTAATAATCCAAAACCGTTTCATCTTTTGCTCCAAAGTAACGAGGTTTTCTAGCAACTAAGTGATGAGTACTGATCACGCGCTCTTTGAATGCACCTTCACAGTAGCAGAAGTAGAAGATCCACAAGCGCTTAAACTCTTCTGAATAGCCGAGAGACTCTAACTCTTCCCAACTGTTTTCAAAGGCAACATTCCAATCATTAAGCGTTCGAGCGTAGTGCAGGCCAATGTCATCAATTTCTTGGACAACAAGGTCTGTACTGGTCGCGAGGTGTTGGGTCATCACTGAGACCGAAGGTAGGCAACCGCCCGGGAAAATGTACTTCTGAATAAAGTCGACGCCTTTGCGATATTTGTCGTAACGACTGTCGGCAATAGTGATCGCTTGAATCAGCATTTTGCCTGATGGTTTCAACAGTGAAGAACATTTCTCAAAGAAGGTCTGTAGATATTCATGTCCGACCGCCTCAATCATCTCGATAGAGACCAACTTGTCATACTCACCAGTGAGGTTGCGATAGTCCTCTTTAAGCAGGGTGATTTTGTCGGTTAAGCCAAGCGCTTTTACTCTCTGTTCTGCAAGCGCGTGTTGGGCATCTGAGATTGTGGTTGTGGTGACATGGCATCCGTAGTGTTGCGCCATGAATATCGCTAAGCCACCCCAGCCGGTACCTATCTCGACCACGCTGTCTTTCTCTGACAACTCTAATCGCTCACAGATGGTTTTCATTTTGTTTTGCTGAGCTTTGGATAGAGTTTCTGCTTCTCCGCTGTAGATAGCGGAAGAGTATTGCATCGAGCTGTCTAAGAAGCGTTCATACAACTCATTGCCAATGTCGTAGTGCGCAAGAATATTACGTTTAGAGCCTTGCTCGGTATTGGCATTCTTACGACGCAACAATAGGTTTTTGATGCGAGAAATCCATTGCGTTTTATCGTCAAGCTCGTCGAGTTGAGATTGATTTCGAGCCATGATTTGAATCACTTTGGTGAGATCTGGGCTTGTCCATTTTCCATCAATGTAGGCCTCAGATGCGCCAATACTGCCGTCAATCACGACATCTCTAAAAAAGGTTGCATCGTGAATCACGATTCTACCTTTCAAGTCTGCTTCTCGATCGCCGAACACCGAATGCTGGTCGCGCTCAATAATCTCAAGCGTCGCGAATTGCAGGCTTTCTAGAACCTTAAAGATTAAAGCTCGATATTTACAGTTGCTTGAAACAGCAACGGCTTTAGCTTGTTGTTCAATGTTGTTGTTTTGTTTGGCAAGCTGTTCCATGTAAACCTCGCTGATAACTCATTCTAATATTTTGTGCCAACTAAGCTGGGTTGTGCCCCTTAGTTGGAGCGAACCCAAGCTTGGGTCGAGTTCTATTATTTAGTTGCTGTGAAGACACTTAAGATGTTGAGTCTGGATGCCCCACAAACGGTACTTTTTTCAGGAATAATTTGAGAGCCTGATAATAAATGCCCATCACGACTTTAATCGTCATTGCCGGAATCTTGAATACCGTTCGTCTAATGTTTGTCTTGGTTACTGACTGTTTCGTCAAGGCCAGTGTCGCATCGAAAAGCTTGTCGTCTCGGCGGCTTTCAATGTGGACCAAGGTGCGTTTCGCTGGTGGCTTAATCTTCCAAAAATAAGTCATATTCAAATCCATGAACGGCGAAACGTGAAACTCTTTCTTAACCTTTAATTCTTGGTGCATGTCGATCAGGTAGTAGTGTCTTTCTCGCCAAGGCGTGTTACTCACTTCAGCCAACATGTACTTACAATCTCCTGTTTCGTCGTAACAGAAGAAACAGTTGATTGGGCTGAAATAGATACCTAAACAGCGGCACTGAGCCAGCATCGTCACACGGTTTGAATCAGACCAAACCCCACCAAGTTTTTGTACTTTGGAAGCTATACGTTGTTTAAGTGATTTTGGTTCATCCGTGGTGGCATTTTCTTTTTTTTCAGCGAGATAATCCGATTCGACGAAGCGAATCGGGTTGTACCATCGAGTTCCGAACAGCGCACTGCGCGCTGTGGTTTGGGGCAGTTCATCGAGATCTAACCCCATCATATACAGCTGATAGCTGAACTCATGAGTGATGTCGCCAAAGCGGCGGTGTCTGATGTTGCCCCAATAGATCCCGCTGAGCTCTTCACTCTTTTCGGATGCGATCTCCATTTCGGATGTCAGGGTTTGACTGTTCATAGCGCTGAACTCGTACTCAAATCTAAACCGAAGCGTTTGGTCACATCGAGTGCACTGTGGACACCGTCTTCATGGAAGCCGTTGTACCAGTATGCGCCGGCGAAGTGAGTCTGGTTTTTGCCACAGATCTGTTCGCGCTTGTGTTGAGCCTCTACTGTGTTCGAGTTAAGTACCGGGTGATGATAAACAAAGCTGCGAATGATTTTTTCTGGGTCGATGGCTTCGCTCTGATTCAAGGTGACACAGAAGGTGTCCTGGCTTTCGATGCCTTGCAGAATGTTCATGTTGTATGTCACACAGGCAGGCCGCTGACTGTCGCCATCCAACATGTAGTTCCAACTTGCCCATGCAAGCTTTCTGTCTGGTAACAATCGGGTATCGGTGTGCAGAACCACTTCATTGCGGCTATATGGGATCTCGCCCAGTACCTGTTGCTCTTGTTCTGTTGCATCACCAAGCAGACGTAAGGCTTGGTCTGAGTGACAAGCAAAGATTACTTCGTCGAAACCTTGTGTGCTGCCATCTTCAAATTCAATCGTGATGCCCGTTTCTTGGCGAGTCACTTGTTTAATCGATGTATTCAGTGCAACGGGTTTGTTTAAGCGTGAAAGGATGATTTCAACATAAGAACGCGATCCTTTTGGAATCACATACCACTGAGGACGGTTCGCGATATCGAGCAATCCGTGGTTGTAGAAAAACTGGATGAAGAACTTCAGCTCAAACTCTTCCATCTCTTCCAAGCTTGTCGACCAAATAGCCGCGCCCATCGGTAGAATATAGTGCTGACTGAAAAAGTCGGAAAATTGATTATCACGTAGGAAGCTGCCGAGGGTAACGTCTGGTGTGAATTCATTGCTTTCAAACTGAGCCTTACACAGTTTGTTGAACTTGAGAATGTCAGACACTAAAGACCAGAACTGAGGTTTGAAGATGTTACTTCTCTGCGCGAATAACGAATTAATGCTGTGGCCGTTGTATTCAAACTTGGTAGTGGTGTTGTGGACGCTGAAGCTCATCTCGGTAGGTTGCCTTTCGACGCCGAGTTGTTCTAGAAGCTGATTGAAATTCGGGTAGGTTCGATCGTTGAATACGATGAAACCTGTATCTATCGAAAACGCCGAGCCTTGATGTTCAATATCAACGGTAGCGGTGTGGCCACCAACGTAATCGTTCTTTTCGAATACTGTTACGTCGTGGTGCTTATCTAATATATGCGCGCAAGTGAGTCCAGAGATACCTGAACCAATAATGGCGATTTTCTTCATTGTTATACCATCCTTGAAGCGAGTTTTTGCCAAACTGGAGTTGGAAGCATTCTTAGTAGCTTCATCAACATGATGAATCGTCTTGGGAAATCGATCTCACTCTTTCCTTGAGCGATACCATTTACGATTCGCTGAGTTGCGGCCTCACTACTAATAATCATAGGCATAGAGAACGTATTTCGCTCGGTTAATGGTGTTTCAACAAAGCCTGGGTGCACAATTGAGACATGAATGTTGTGCTCGGCGAGATCAACTGAGAGTGTTCTACCTAAGTAGGTGAGGGCTGCCTTTGAAGCGCCATAAGCCTCGGCTCTTGGCAAAGGTAAAAAGCTGGCGCTGGAGCTTACTAAAACCAAACGGCCGCCCGGCTTAATGTTTTTTAACCAGGCTTTAAGGGCGTAGCCAATTGAAATGAGATTGATGTTGATGACGCGCTCGAAAAGCTCAGCATCAAAATTCACTGGGTCGTTGATGTATTCACAATCACCCGCATTTAAAATCAGCAGATCGAGCGGCTTGTCTTGGTCGAGCTCTGGGAAGTTGTGGTAATCGGTCAGATCGAAACAGAGCGGCGTAATGGATGAATGCGCGATGTCTGTCTCATGAGAATCAACTAAGGCTTGCAGTTTGTCTGGGTTACGGCCACAAGCAATCACCTGATGCCCTTGCTCAGCGTAATCTTTAGCGAGTGATTGGCCGATACCTGAGGTCGCGCCTGTGATCATAATACGCATTATCGGCTCGCTCTTTTTTTGATGGATTTGATCGCGCAGCCCAGAACTGGAATGTGTTCGTACAACATAGAGCCGACATCAAGATAGTCTCTGTGATAGACCACTTGACCGTCGAGCATCTTAAGGTGGCTGTGTCCTTGTACTTCGATTGGCTTTTGACCGTTCAGCTGCTTATGAGAAAATTGCATCGTCCAATACACCGAAGCTTCGTCGTTCACTTCGAAAGTGTGTTCGATATGAAAGTAACAGCTCGTTACCTGGGTGTAGAGGTTCTCGAAGTAGTGCGTAAGCGCCGAAATACCGCTGACATGATGCAGCGGGTCTTGGAATTCAATATCAGGGTGATAAACCGTCTTAAGCACGTCGAAATTGTCGGTTCCGAGTTCTCGATACATGTTGAGAAAGTTATCAAGCCATAGAGAGTTATCCATAATATTCACTCTAATTATTTGAAGAAGGCTAAGGCTCTCAATCGTGCTTCTTTGTGCTCAACGATGGGTTGCCAGTATTCGCTGTCTATTCCGTTTTTAGTGATAAAGTCATGTGGGAAATGCACATGTTTATCTGGGATATTTTGCAGCTCTGGTATGTACTTACGAATAAAAATTCCTTTCGGATCAAACTTTTCACTCTGGGTGATCGGATTGAAAATTCTAAAGTAGGGTTGAGCATCACAGCCAGTACTTGAAGCCCATTGCCAACCGCCATTATTCGCGCTGAAATCACCATCGATAAGGTGAGACATAAAGAAGCGTTCGCCCCAGCGCCAGTCAATCAGCAGGTGTTTGGTTAGGAAGCTTGCTACCACCATTCTGAGCCTGTTGTGCATCCAGCCTGTCTCAACCAATTGACGCATCGCTGCATCAACTAATGGGTAGCCTGTTTTTCCTTCGCACCACGCTTTAAAGCTCGGGTTGTCGTGATACCAATCTAAGCCGTTGTATTTCTGCTGAAAGTTCGCACCTTTAACCAGTTTAGGATGGTGGAACATCAAATGCTTATAAAAATCTCGCCAAATCAATTCATTGAGCCAAGAAAAGGCTGGCAACTGAGTATCAAATAACAAGTCCGGCTGTTGTTGAATCAATTGAATCGCTAACCATCGTGGGCTCACAGCGCCAATGGTTAAGTAAGGGGAAAGGCCAGACGTGCCTTTTACCGATGGAATATCTCTAAGGCGAGAATAGTCATTAACTTTATTGGCTAAGAAATTGGGAATCACGCTCTCAAGGACGTCTTGGCTCAGTGGCCAACGCTCTGAATCGGTACGCGGAAAGTCGAAATCGTACTCGCCAGAAAAACCACTTAACGATTGTTTCAGTTGTGATGGATTCTGAAGCGAATCCGTTTCAGATGAACCTGCTTGCGCTGATCCTGTTGAATGCACTGGAGTTGGGCTGCAAATAATGCCTTTCGCTTGCACTTCTTTTAACCATGCGTTTTTGAAAGGTGTGAAAACCTTGAACATCTCACCTTGTTTATTCAGTACGCTACCTAATGGCAGAATCGTATCGCAGTCGGTTATTTTCAGTTTGATGCCGCTTGCGATTAAGTGTTTGTCTCTTAACTGCTCATCCACTTCAGGCTCTGAATTGGCATACACACATGTCGCATCGACCTGATTGCACAAGTTGATGAGTTGAGTGGCTTGGTCGTTAAAATCCGTAGCTTTGAGGTGTAGCAGAGTGATACCGAATTCAGCGAGTTGTGATTCGAACTGTTTCAGGTGGCGATAAATGAAGTCCGCTTTTATCGGTGCAAGGTGATGTTGTTGCCATTGCTGCGGGGTTGAAATAAAAACGGCGATAGATACGCCGTTTTCAACTGCAGAGACGAGCGCTGGGTTATCGTGAATCCTCAGGTCTCGTCTTATCCATAGAATGTCGCTCAATATCCGTATCTCAGCTTAAGTTCTTGTGGGTGTGGGTTTAGATAAACTTGTGATTCTAGGTACTCGTTTGGGTATTCCATCAGATAGTGATTAATCAGCGTCAGTGGAACTAACAGAGGAACCAGCCCTTCTCTGAATGATGAAATCTGATTGGTGAGCTCTTGTTTGTGAGCGCTACTCAGTTGTTTCTTAAAGTAACCTTGCAAATGATGCAGAGTATTGGCGTGGCTACCACGGTTCGCGTGGTGAGATAATGCCGTCATCAAGCCTTCAATATATTGTTTTGCCAACTCATCGATTTCAAGATCGTTGCTTGCTAATAATTTCCCAAGTTTCTTATAGCCTTCAATGTGGTGACACATTACTAAATACTTGTGAGCGCTATGAAATTGAATCAGCTTGTGTTTGGTTACACCTTCATCAACAAGATCGAGCCACTTTTGATATGTGAAAACACGAGTCATAAAGTTTTCACGCAGAATTGGATCGTTGAGGCGACCATTCTCTTCTACTGGAAGGAGGGGATTGCCTTGTATAACCTGTTGAGTAAACAAGCCAACACCTGTCGACTCAGAACCACGCCCGTGGTGGTGGTAAACCTTTACTCGCTCCATGCCACAGGTTGGGCTTTTCTGACACACAATGAACCCTGCGATGTGTTGGTTATTCTTTGAATAGTTTTGCCCAAACTCGATCAGTTCATCGGTGACGTCGCCAGAACCATCAGGTCGAGAAACATGGATGATGTCGTCTAACATTCTTGTTTGACGGATCGTAGGGCGAGGCGTTGGAAGTCCTACGCCCATCTCTGGGCAAACTGGCTCAAGTTCTACGTAGTCTGCAAGATCGTCTGTGCAAAAACGAGAACGCTTATGGCCAGTATCGAACCGAACTTTATGACCGGCGACACATGCACTAATGCCTATTTTTATTTTTTTATCCATTGGTCAATTCCTTACGCTCATTGCTCGTTGTTATTCTTATATTGTGTGTTTTGTTGCTTATTAAACATTACTTTAGTTCGGTTTTTACTTCTCTTACTAGCCAACTCTATGAGTCTTGTGACGTACCCGATAAATCTTTTCAAGCTAATAAATGTATTTACCCAGTGGGTTGAACAGTTGGCTCACCCCTTTAGTGAAATACAAGGCATCACTTGAAACGGTTAAACACACACAGCCTTCTTTAGTCGCAGGTTGGTGGGTGTGTTCTCCATCTAACCAGATGAAATCGCCTTTGTTATAGACACCCATTTCGTCCTCGAAGCTGCCTTCTAAAAGAAGCGTGATCTCGAAGCCTTTGTGAGTGTGACAAGGCACCTGTCCATCCTTGTCTATGTGCAGCAAGCTGGTGTGGTGTGATTCGTCATCAAAATCGAGGCGTGCACGAGAAATCTTGCCCAAGTTCAACCAGTCTTTTCTTGCGACTGAATTGAGTGCGCGAGGGATCGTGAATGTTGTGTTAGACACAGTCTCTTGTTGCGCTTCAACAACGACTTCGACAGCCTGAGACAAATCAGCTGTGATCTGGTCAATAGCATCAAAATCGAACTCCCCATCGTCAGATAGGAACGCATCCATTTCGCTGTCAGACAGTTTTAGCCCTGCTGTATCGCTTTCAAAGACTGAGTCAGCGGCTTGCGCCGTCAACATGCTTACTTGTTTTTGACAGTGTTCACAAAGCTCTACATGGCTAGAAACAATCAGAGAAACCGAATCCGCTAGATTGCCATCGACAAAATCTTTCAAGATTGCCGCATTTGGGTGATGTTTAATCATGGTCTTGTTCCCCCATGTGAACTTTTAGTTTGGCGAGTGCGAGTCTTAGACGTGATTTAACAGTTCCAAGCGGGACATCGAGTTGTTGGGCGAGCTGCTCTTGCGATAACTCTTGGAAGTAGACACCTTTCACAATGGTTTTTTGAGCGAGAGGCAACTTTTCGATTTGAGTCATTACATGACGGCTCATTAGATGATCGCCAAACTGAAGCTGATCACTTTGTGATTCGGCTACCATGGCGTCAATTGGCCAAATGTCGTCAGCGATGGTTTGCTCTGCTTTCGCTTTTACCTTTCTTAACATATCAAAGGCGGCGTTCCGCATAACGGTATAAACCCAAGTGGTTGCTGCGCCTTTCTCTTCGTTGTAGAGATGCGCTTTCTTCCAAACGTTGGTCATCGTGTCTTGGACTAGCTCGTTGGCAGCGGCTTCACCGCCCAACTTACTGATGCCAAAACGCTTGATTTTGGGAGCAAAGAATTTAAACAAGCAAGTAAATGCCTGCTTATCTCTGTCTGAACCAACCAAAATCAGCCAGCTTGAGAGCTCTGTAGGTACCTTACTTTCGGTAGGTAGTTTGTTGTCGGGGATAATGACATGCTCCTTGCCGTTCCCTGTTCTTCTGCTTTCCACTTGCATAGTAATCAACCATCATGCGAATTTGATAGACACTACGTGGAGAGTGAAGATGGGGATCACTTTATTTTAAATTAATTTCTACTATACAAAATTATAGTGAATAAAAGTGCTTATTGCCCTGTAATGATTTGATTCAAAAAGGGAACTAAAGACGGAAAACTAGCGGGTTCTGTGAATTTGGTTTTCTTTTCCAATGGGATAGGCATCATTTCGAGGAGTCGAGCACAGATCCATTGAGGGCTTTCAAAGTCAGGCGTGGGGTAAAGTGCTCTGATTGAATCGTGTTCTCGAAACAATTCGACGAGAAACGCAGTCACCACGTTAGGAACCTTATAGCTGTGTTGTGGCCAGTGAGGTAAAGGGCGGAAATCACTTTTGATTAGGTCATCAGTGTCGCGGAAGGAGGAGTGAAGCTTCACCAACTGTTCGCCTTCAACATCGATTTCCAGAATTTGGTCATCGGACATATTGAAATCAACAATAGAGACTTTTGTCCCCCAAGAACTCAGACGTTCGGAGTTGGTGTCGTCCTGAGTCGCAATGATGAAGCCGTCTCCTTGCGCAGCATGAGCGACCATTTTCAAATACTTGGGTTCGAAAATACGCAGTCTTTGTCTGCCCCTTGGCAAAATGAATAACGGGAGAGGAAACACCGCAAGCTCTTGAGAAGTCTGTACGGGTGATTCTGATTCGGTTTCTATCCGTGTGATCTTCTCAGCTGAATTCGGCACATAGCACTCCTTAGTTCATACATGATTGAGTCTGTACGGATTTGATTCGTACGTAATTCAGAGATGTATACGCGTGCTCGTTGAAGTTCGATCAATGTGGGGTGATGTATTGAACAGGAAGTTAGAGAGAGGGAGACATGGTTTTTTGTCGCGTTTATTCGCAATTTAATCGGTTTAACCTTTTTTAACTTACGGCATTAGGTAATATGGGTTAAGAATTAGTCAATGGGTAGATAACAAGCGACATGCTTATCTCTTAGTTCTTCTTTACCTGACATCACATCAAAGGAATGGTCATGATCGTTATTTATGGTATCAAAGAGTGCTTAAATCCGATTAAGTTACAGCTTTCTAATGTCTTACAACAATGTTTGAACAGTGAGATGGGGTTACCTGATGACAAACGAGCGCATCGGTTTGTACCATTAGAAAGAGATGATTTCTTTTATCCCGAAGGGCGAACAGAAGCTTATACCGTCATAGAAATCAATATGATGGAAGGGCGAGCGGTGAACACCAAAAAGCGCCTGATTAAGAAGATATTTTCTGAAATAGAAAAGCAGCTGGCCATCTCTCCCATTGATATCGAGATTACCATTAAGGAACAGCCATCGCATTGCTGGGGCTTTCGAGGCATGACTGGCGATGAAGCCCAAGATCTTAAATATAAAGTAAAGGTCTAGGGTTTAAGCTCCTAACTCCTAACTCCTAATACGTAAGACAGAGGACTTAAGCTAACCTATCTAGTCGTGGTTTTGGAGTTTGATGCCAAAGCCGTTAGATGGGCTGAGTTTGGACATATGAATTATAGGTAAATGATTCATGGACAATGCCCTAAAGGGACGAGTTTCTTTGTTTTCCGCTGTATGTCACTACAGTTCGTTTGCGACAGTGGCAAGTTTGTTTTAGAGTGCAACTCTTTTCAGCATTTTTAGATTAGTTATGGTTAGAATCAACACGAATTTAATTCAAAAGATACTCATTACACTGCCTTTGTTTTGGATTGTTACCGTTCAGGTGTGGTTAGGTCAGGGGAGTAAGCCTCTTGCGGGTATCACTTTATTTATTGCGGCCTGTTGTGCTCTTTTGTACCGAAAAAACAAGGAGAAGCATGACTGGTTTGAAGATAGCTGGATATGGATACTGCTCTTGCTCTCTGTTTTTGCTGTTGCCTCTTATGAGTTGCATGGTTTCAGCAGTCAAGAGCTGAGGGCAACTTTGATTGGCTTGGTGTTTTTCCTTTTTTATCGAAATGGCTTTGTTAAGTTATCAGATATACAGAACTTATGTTTCACTTCTGTTGTCAGTACAACTGTCCTTGTTGCTTACTATATCTTTTTTCTCTCTGGGGATCGGGAGAGCTTGACGTCTAATGCTCTAATTTTTGCTTCAATACAGGGCTTCGCTGTTGTTTTGTTACTCGCACTTGGTTGTATTTCGTATGAAGGGAAAAGGCCCAAAACAATGGCTATCTTGGCATTTATAGGTTTTTTATCCATGTTTTTGGTAGGCTCAAGAGGACCTCTACTAGCTGTTATTATTATTGGTTTAGTTGTTCTAATTAAAATGATGCTACAACATCGCCAGTACAAGGTACTATTTGGTGTTATTGCCATGGTTGTTTTTTCTGTTTTTTTGATGTCGAAATATGACGTGGTAAGTGAACGTATTGACTATAGCTTGTATGAGTACCATCAGATATTGCAAGGCAACATGGATACGTCGATTGGTCAGAGATTACAATTGTATCAAGCTGGCATCGATTTTTTTGTAGATAGCCCCTTGTTCGGTATCGGGGGAGATAAAGAGGCACAATTAGATACACTATCATTTACCCCAACAAATTCCGGTAAGCACCTTATTGTCAATGCACACCTTCATAATAATTATATTGATAAAGCAGCGTCATCTGGCTTGGTAGGCATTGCCCTTTTCATGCTTAGTTTGATGTACCCTTTGTTTAATTCAAGATACAAGCTATCGCCTATTGTATTGTTACCGGTCGTTTATTTTTCTTTCCTGTGTCTATTCGATTCACCTTTCAGGAATGGTGATTTAGCTGTGATGTACTTTGTGTTTATTGGAGTACTACTAAAACTGCAAGTGAGAACAGAAGCGCAATGAAGCTAGCATATTACGCTCATTTCATTGTGGGTAGTTTTAGTGCATTTATTGATAAATAAGTTTTAAGTGAATAAATAATGAGTAGTCATTTTAGGTGTGACATTAATGCATTACGTGCATTGGCTGTCTCAATCGTCGTCATTTTCCATTTTTTCCCGGATTTTATCACTGGCGGCTTCTTAGGTGTGGATGTATTTTTTGTTATTTCAGGTTTCCTGATGACAAAAATTATCATGTCGAGTTTGGAAACTAATACCATCTCATTAAAGGGCTTTTACTTAGCGAGGGCAAAGCGCATTATTCCTGCGCTAGCGGTCATGTGCCTTGTTGTGTTACTCGTTGGCATTATTTACCTAGACCCTTGGGCGTTAAGAAAACTAGGTAAGCATATTCTCACCAGTGTGGGGTTTGTTTCTAACCATACCTATTTAAAAGAGTCGGGATACTTTGATGTGGCCGCGCAAAGCAAGTGGTTACTTCACACTTGGTCTTTATCCGTAGAATGGCAATTCTATGTATTATATCCTCTTGTTTTAATGGCGACCTACAAGTTATTCGGAGCTAAAGGTGCAGCCGTTGCTATTGGAACGACTCTAATAGGAAGTCTAGCTTATAACTATACGTATTTAGGGAGCTCGGCTTCTTATTACACATTACCGTCTCGCGCATGGGAACTGCTCGTAGGTTCGGTGGTTGCTTTGAAAAGAGAGCCCATTGAATTAAAAAAATCCAATGTTCAGTTATTGCTGTTAGTCGCTATTGCCTCACTGTTTATTTCCCCTTTCTTGATAGACAGCAGCACACTTTGGCCGAGTCATGTGACGCTTATTCCGGTCATTGCTACCGCGATAATTCTGCTTTTGAATTTGGACCTCAATTTTACCTTTCATAAATCACGGCTGATACAAGGGGTTGGGTTATGTTCCTACTCAATTTATCTCTGGCATTGGCCTATTAATGTTTTCATTAAAAACCTCACAAATAACACTATTACCCACAATATAATCGGAGTAATGGTTTCGGTATTGATGGGGCTCCTTTCATTTAAGTTCATTGAAAGTTACCGACCTAAGGAGACACGCAAAGGCGGTAAGTTCTTTTTGAACTATTACCCTCTAGTTCTTGCTTCCTTTATTGCCTTGATAGGGCAGGTTATTTATGAAAGTGAAGGGTTACTTTGGCGCCTGGATAAAACACAGCTAGTCATTGCACAAAGTGTCTATGAACGGAATCCACGAAGCGGAGAGTGCCACGTCGAATTTGGACCATCTCCTGAGTGTCAGTATGGATCAGGACCCGTATCCGCTATTGTTTTAGGCGATAGCCATGGCGCATCGATAGCGAGAAGTGTTGAAGCGTCAGCACCTAACGATACATCGGTCATCGACTGGACGAGAAGCGCATGTCCGACGATTTCAGGTATCAAAAGAGTGCTTTCAAGTGGTGAGTTATCAGAAGAGTGTGGGGATTTTGTCTCAGCATCGCTAATAAAAGCGAAAACCAACTACCCTAACGTTCCTGTTGTTGTCATTAACAGAATGGGGGGCTATCTATATGGTTCGAATGAAGATGGATGGCAAAACGAGCAAGAAAAGATCACTTTAATCGCAGGAGAGAAAAGGTTTCGGACCAGATCGGAAGAGTACCTGAACTCAATCTTATCCAGTTTTGAAAAGACCATGTGCGAGCTTAGTCAATCTAACCCTGTTTATTTGGTCAAGCCAATCCCTGAGCTTAAGAAAGATGTACCTAAAACTATGTATAAGTATTCGATTCTAAATCAATCTGATATTTCGGTTTCTATTCCTCTTGAAGAGTACCGACAAAGAACCGCATTGATTACGAAATCTTATGAAAAAATCAGCCAAAACTGTCGAGTTACTCTTATAGACCCTGAACCGATATTTTGTGATGATCAGCAGTGCCAAGGGGATATCAACAATCACCCAACATACGTTGATGACGATCACCTGAATGAATTTGGTGCTAGCCAACTTATTCCTCAATTTCGCGAAAAAATATGGGGTCAATCAGCTTCGTAGGAAATGCTCATTCGCCCTTATTGTTTACACGAAAGAATAAGGACGTTTCTGTGTTTGGAGCTATTGTGTTGGTCTTAAATGATTTGTTTAGGTAGCGATGTTTAAGATAAATTTCGGTTCAAGTGAACCCTTGTGCTATACTCCGCGCCCCAATCCGAATTGGCTTGTTAAATCTTAGGAAATTATTATGAGTGTTAAAAACGAACTTCAACAAATTAACAACCGTCTAGACAAGTGTCGCAACAAGTTAGCGGCTGCTAAAACTCGTAATGATCGTCCTGTTGTTCGTCAATTTGAAGACGAGATTAAGAAGCTAACCAAGAAAATTGCTCAGTTGAAACATAAAGAAAGCTTCGATGTAAATCAAGAGCGTAAGTCTTTGGTTGATATGCCATTTAGCCGTGAGATTACAAAAGCTGAGCAAGCGGATATGGGTAAACTTAAGAAGTCTGTAAAAGGGCTCGTAATTGTTCACCCAATGACCAAGATCGGCAAAGAGCTTCGCATTGAGGTTATGACTGGTTACGCACCGAAAAAATTCTAATTACCAGTGATGGTGATGAAAGAGGAGCTAGTAATAGCTCCTTTTTGCTTTTTTAGGTATTAAAAAAGCAGAGTCAGCGGCAAGGATACTCACGCCGTTATCAACTTTTTGGAGGTGATTGTTGTCACAAATCCTTTTATCTCCTATAAAAGTTAACGTGTCACTAACATGGCACTAAGTGAACGCAGTAATGTGTTCGCTTTTCGAATCTACAATTTCTCTCCAGTTTGTATAAATATAGGTAGAGCAGCACAGATAATTACAGATAAAACTAGACTCATTAAGGAAGATGAGAACGTAAAAAAATAGAGGTTATATGAATCAATTAATTTCAATTGGACCACTAGAATCCTTCCTAATCGCGATTAGTGTTTTGTTTCTAGGTCATTTCGTCAATGCAAAGCTTCCGGTTCTCAAAAAGTACAATATTCCAGAGCCCATTGTCGGCGGCTTGATTGTCGCTTTTGCTATTACAGCCCTGCACTTTAACGGCCTTGATCTTGAGTTTTCCTTGCCCCTGCAGAACACGTTTATGTTGATGTTCTTTGCAACGGTCGGCCTTGCGGCTAACTACACGCAGCTGATAAAAGGTGGTGCTAAGGTATTCCTATTCTTAGGGGTGGCTTCGGTTTACATCATTATCCAAAACGGTGTAGGCGTAACACTTGCGACGGCACTAGGCCTTGAACCCTTAATGGGTTTGATTGCTGGATCTATCACGCTTTCGGGTGGTCACGGCACGGGCGCAGCTTGGTCTCAAACTTTTTCAGACACGTTTGGCATTGCCAATACTCTAGAAATCGCGATGGCTTCAGCGACGTTTGGTTTGATTATCGGTGGTATTATCGGTAGCCCAGTAGCACAAAAGCTGATTGATAAAAACCAGCTTGAATCTGAGTACGGCACTGGCACGCAAACCCACGAGCGTTTTCCTGAGCTTGTTACTTACAACGAGTATGAAGAAGACAAAGTAACAGCGAAGAAGGTGATTGAAGTATTGTTCATTCTTCTTATCTGTATCTCGGGGGCGAAATACCTAGAAGAGTGGGTGGCGACTTTTGAAATTTCTTGGTTGATGATTCCTGACTTCGTTTACGCGTTGTTTATCGGTGTGTTCATCACTAACGTTTTTGAAGTGACTAAGCTGCATAAAACCGACAGTGAAACGGTCGATATTCTTGGTACGGTGTCATTGTCACTGTTCCTAGCAATGGCGCTAATGAGCCTTAAGCTTTGGAACATCTTTGACCTTGCGATTCCGTTCTTGGTTATCCTTGCGGTTCAGGCGGTGGTGTTAGGTATCTTCTCTTACTTTGTGACGTTTAAAGTAATGGGTTCTAACTACGACGCAGCGGTTATGGCAGGTGGTCACTGTGGTTTCGGCCTAGGTGCAACACCAACAGCGGTAATGAACATGGGCTCTTTGGTGAACCGTTTTGGTCCATCGCCACAAGCCTTCATGGTGGTGCCAATTGTTGGTGCCTTCTTTATCGATATCGTTAACCTGATTATCCTTCAAGGTTACATCTCGTTTATCGGTTAATGTTCGCCTTTGCTTAAACGCGATGAGCTCATCGCACTAAGATGAACACAAGAAAGCCAGTCTGTTGACTGGCTTTTTTATGGTTCATCGCGGATTAGCGGGAACTTAAAACAAAAACGGTAGTAAG
>NZ_JBGONH010000029.1:0-64386 GCF_041439075.1 Vibrio sp. FF145 | reverse complement strand
TCGCCGCGATTAAAACGCTTTTATCTCGAACAAAATTTAACCACGAAAGGTCAACGCGCCCTAAAATCTACTTTACGAGAGTTTTGCTGATTAAGGTACTTTCGAGATATAATTATCGCAATTCTTTCGGTTTTGATGAATCTTTGCGCACTTGATGGGCTAAAAAGCAGCAAAGCCAGATAAAACACAATAAATTCGAATGTGGAAGGTCGATTTTAAGCGAGTTTCCGCGTATAAATGTTCCTTTGCTCTGTTGTGTGGAATGACCACTGACAGCTTGGAAATTAGTAAATAATTAAGAGATTGGGAAATTCATTATGCGTACCCATTACTGTGGTAACCTGAACAAGTCCCTGGCGGGACAAACTGTAGAATTGTGCGGCTGGGTAAACCGTCGCCGTGATTTAGGCGGTCTTATCTTTATCGATATGCGAGATCGTGAAGGCGTCGTTCAGGTTGTTGTCGATCCAGATATGAAAGATATCTTTCCGATCGCTAACCAACTGCGTAATGAATTCTGTATCAAGTTTACTGGTGAAGTACGCGTTCGTCCGAACAGCCAAGTAAATAAAGATATGGCGACGGGTGAAGTTGAGCTTTACGCAACTGGCCTTGAGATCATCAACCGTTCAGAAGCGCTTCCACTAGACTTCAACCAAACGAACTCTGAAGAGCAGCGTCTTAAGTACCGTTACATCGATCTTCGTCGTCCAGAAATGAGCGACCGTATCAAGCTTCGTGCGCGTGCTTCTAGCTTCGTTCGTCGTTTCTTAGACGAGAACCTATTCCTAGACATCGAAACGCCAGTACTAACGAAAGCGACACCTGAAGGCGCTCGTGACTACCTAGTACCAAGCCGTGTTCACAAAGGTAGCTTCTACGCACTTCCTCAATCTCCTCAGCTGTTCAAGCAACTGCTGATGATGTCAGGTTTTGACCGTTACTACCAAATCGTTAAATGTTTCCGTGATGAAGATTTACGTGCTGACCGTCAGCCTGAATTTACTCAAATCGATATCGAAACATCTTTCATGACTTCTCAAGAAGTGCGTAACGTGACTGAGAAGCTTGTTCACGATATGTGGAAAGAACTTCTAGATGTTGAACTAGGTCAATTCCCAGTAATGCCTTTCTCTGAAGCGATTCGTCGTTTCGGTTCTGATAAGCCAGATCTACGTAACCCACTAGAGCTAGTGGACGTTGCTGATTTGGTTAAAGACGTTGAGTTCAAAGTATTCTCTGGCCCAGCTAACGACGAAAAAGGTCGCGTAGCGGTTATCCGTGTTCCAGGTGGTGCTAAGCTAACTCGTAAGCAAATTGACGGTTACGCTGAACACGTAAACATCTACGGCGCGAAAGGCCTAGCTTGGATGAAGGTTAACGACCGTGCTGCAGGCATGGAAGGTATTCAATCTCCAGTTGCTAAATTCCTAAGCGAAGACGTAATCAACGGTATTCTAGAACGCACTCAAGCTGAATCTGGCGATATCATTCTGTTTGGCGCAGACAAAGCGGGCATCGTTGCTGAAGCAATGGGCGCACTTCGTCTTAAACTAGGTACTGATCTAGAGCTAACAGACACATCTGCATGGGCTCCACTGTGGGTTGTTGACTTCCCAATGTTCGAAGAAGACGGCGAAGGTAACCTACACGCAATGCACCACCCATTCACATCGCCACTAGGTGTGAACGCGGAAGAGCTAAAAGCGAACCCAGCAGCAGCAAACTCTGATGCATACGACATGGTAATCAACGGCTACGAAGTAGGCGGTGGTTCGGTACGTATTCATAGCGCAGAAATGCAAACGGCTGTATTCGGTATCTTAGGTATTGAAGCTAAAGAGCAACAAGAGAAGTTCGGCTTCCTACTTGAAGCACTTAAGTACGGTACGCCACCACACGCAGGTCTAGCATTCGGTCTTGACCGTCTAGCTATGCTTCTTTGTGGTACAGAGAACATCCGTGATGTTATCGCATTCCCGAAAACAACAGCTGCAGCATGTCTACTAACAGACGCGCCAAGCCTAGCAAACCCAGCATCACTGGAAGAGCTAGCAATCGCTGTTAAATTGGCAGAGAAGAAAGAGCAAGCGTAAGCCAGTTATCTTTCTCGTTGATGAAGAGATCCTAGTTGATAGAGAGCTCTTAATTAATTAGTCAAGATTTGTGAGTAAATTAGAAAATGCCCGTTAATTTGACGGGCATTTTTTTTTGCGTTCGATATACTAAGCTGAAAAGCATGTATAAATAATCAGTATTGAAGTTATGTCTATTATCTTAGGGATTGACCCTGGCTCTCGCATTACCGGCTATGGCGTGATTCGTCAAAATGGTCGCCATCTATATTACTTAGGTAGTGGTTGTATTCGTACTTCCGAAAAAGAACTGCCAGGTCGACTAAAACAGATTTACGCTGGCGTGAGCGAAATCATCACTCAGTTCCAACCGGATGTGTTTGCGATCGAGCAGGTTTTCATGTCGAAGAACGCTGACTCTGCACTTAAGCTTGGACAAGCTCGAGGTAGCGCGATTGTGGCAGCGGTGAATGCAGATTTACCTGTTCATGAATATGCGGCTCGTTTGATCAAACAAGCGGTGACAGGTAATGGTGGCGCTGATAAGTCGATGGTTCAGAACATGGTGATGAGCATGCTCAAGCTACCTGCCAAACCCCAGGCTGATGCTGCCGATGCTCTCGGCGTAGCGATCACTCACGCTAACACCAATAAAACCTTGGTTGCACTGGCAGGTAAAGCGACAGGTGCGAGAAAAGGACGCTACCGTTAATCCCCCTATCGCTTTCTAGAAGTTTTCTTTCGATGAGCCTTACGCCCCGTTTGGCTCATATCAAAACAATACGCACCTAAATCCTTGATGAAATGAGATCTTTCGAACAGAACCCAGATAATAACATTGCGTATCATTTAACATGTTATTAACATTGGTCGGAGGTCTTATAAGTTAATCAAGGATGATCACTGATGAACCCAATCAAGCTGTGGCGCGCGCTGTTTCTACCTAAAAGCAATGGCTGGAGTAACAACGAAGTCAGACAAGCCGATATCTTATTACTCTTCACTTTTATCGCATTCTTCGTGGGTGTCTATAGCTTAATCAAGTGGACTAAGCACGAAGAGCAACTTCTGATCGCCACATCTGTATTTCTTATCGTATTCGAACTGATCTCTGCACTGCTACTTCGTGTGACGAGTAAGCCGAGCCTTGCACTTAACTTTGGTTTTGTCGGCATGGCGGTACACGCGTTGAACATCATTTATCAAAGTGGTGGGGTTGTGGCTTCCACTCAAGCTTATTGGGTGCCTTTGTTAGTGGTCGCTTTTTTCTTGTCAGGAACACGAATTGTGGCTTTGGTGTGGAGTGGACTGGTTATCGGCGTTTCATTAGTGATGACCTCAGCACATCTCAATGGATTTGCATTTCCTCTACTTGAGCTAACCCCCGATGCGGTAGTGGTAGAAACTTGGTCTGGTGTGATTATGCCGCTGGTGGTGATCTGCATTGCCCAAGCCTTTACCGCTAAGCAAAAAGAGGTGGCGATCGAAATGGCAGAGGATGCGATTTCAGAAAGCCAACACGTTGCCAACCAAGCGACGCAAAGTGAAGGTCGGCTCTCTATCGTGCTCGACCAAGCCAATTCGAATTCAGAGAGCCTACAAGGTGTTTCGGTTCATTTAGATCAGCAGTCACAAGACTTGCATGCTCAAGTCGAAGTGTTGAATGTCAATTGTGAATCTCAAGCGAGCGCTGCAGAAGAGATGAGCCAACAACTCCATCAAATGACTCAAGGCATCGAAGAATCCAATTCATTTGTGGGTGAACTGAAAGACCGTAGCGAAGCGGTTGGCACAAAAGCGCAAAAGAGCTCAGAGTCGCTAGAAGCGTCAACCAGTGCAATCAGTCAGATCATTCAAAGTAATCAAGAGATAATGAAAGTCGCTGATTTAATCACTTCGGTTGCTGAGCAAACCAATCTATTAGCACTCAACGCGGCAATCGAAGCGGCTCGTGCTGGTGAGCAAGGACGAGGGTTTGCTGTCGTCGCTGATCAAGTGCGAGAATTATCGGCGAAAAGCAGTCATTCCGCGATAGAGATTCGAACTTTGTTAGACCGAAATAAAGAGGAAGTGGAGCATGGTAGAGCAATCATTGAAACCACGGCCAATGAAATGAACGGGATTATCTCCGAGGTGCAAACCATGTCAACAGATGTTAATCAGCTCACCAATATTATGGCAATGCAGATGAATTCGTTAAAAGAGCTCGCTCTCGCGAGTTCAGAGGTGGCGCAGAGTGTTGCAGAAACTAAATCGGTGTCAGGCTTAGTCGCTAATTATGGTTCTGAGCTAACAGGTCATGTGACTTCGGTTAAAGAATTGGTCGCGAGCTTGAACAGCGTGGTCTCGCAAGCCAAACAAGCCTAAATTATTCACTTCAAAAAACACAAAGAACTGGATAAGTATCCAGTTCTTTTATATTCTGTCCCTCAAATTAAATTCCATCAAGAGAGTGAATTGTGATCGGACGTCTCCGCGGTACATTAATAGAAAAACAGCCACCAGAGTTATTGATTGAAGTCAGTGGTGTTGGTTATGAAGTTCAAATGCCAATGAGCTGTTTTTATGAGTTACCAAACGTAGGCGAAGAGGCAATTATCTACACTCATTTTGTGGTACGTGAAGATGCTCAGCTACTTTATGGTTTTAACACGGTTAAAGAGCGTGCCTTGTTCCGTGAAGTGATTAAAGCTAATGGTGTCGGCCCTAAACTTGGTCTTGGGATTCTTTCAGGCATGACCGCTAGCCAATTCGTTCAGAGCGTTGAACGAGAAGATATCTCTACGCTGGTTAAACTGCCGGGTGTTGGTAAGAAAACGGCAGAACGCCTTGTTGTTGAAATGAAAGACCGCCTGAAAGGGTGGGGCGCAGGTGATCTGTTTACACCTGCAACAGATGCAGCGCCAATGGACTCTATGCCAACGGTGCACGACGCGGAAGAAGAAGCGGTAAGTGCGCTACTTGCATTAGGCTATAAACCAACTCAAGCCTCTAAAGTTGTTGCTCAAGTGGCTAAAGATGGCATGACAAGTGAACAATTGATTCGCGAAGCACTAAAGTCGATGGTTTAATACCTCATATACTTGTTCTACAAAATAGACTCATTCACTTTGCCTTTACACAGAATCAAGAAGCGCAGAGTCAACAAGAGCATAGTTAGGAATAGCAGAATTTATGATTGAAGCCGATCGCCTTATTGCACCGGACAACCCAGTATTCAAAGATGAAGATGTCATTGATCGTGCAATACGCCCTAAAGCACTGGCTGACTATCAAGGTCAGGATCACGTCCGTGGTCAGATGGAAATTTTCATCAAAGCAGCACAAATGCGTAATGAGGCGCTCGATCATCTGTTGATATTTGGTCCTCCAGGCTTGGGCAAAACTACATTGGCAAACATTGTTGCTAATGAAATGGATGTGAACATTCGTACCACTTCAGGACCTGTATTGGAAAAAGCAGGTGACTTGGCGGCATTGCTGACCAACCTTGAAGAAAATGATGTTCTATTCATTGATGAGATCCACCGCCTTAGTCCTGTGGTTGAAGAGGTTCTGTATCCGGCAATGGAAGATTACCAATTAGATATCATGATTGGTGAAGGCCCAGCGGCACGTTCTATCAAGATCGACCTTCCTCCTTTCACTTTGATTGGCGCAACCACTCGTGCTGGTTCACTGACATCGCCGTTGCGTGACCGTTTCGGTATTACTCAGCGTCTTGAGTACTATAAAGTTGAAGATTTACAAAACATCGTTCAACGAAGTGCTGATTGTCTTGGTCTTTCTATGGAATCGCAAGGGGCGTTAGAAGTTGCTCGTCGAGCTCGTGGTACGCCACGTATTGCTAACCGTTTACTGCGCCGTGTTCGTGACTATGCGGAAGTGAAAGGCGATGGACATATTTGCCCAGAGGTTGCTGATAAAGCGCTAAACATGTTGGATGTCGATGCTAAAGGTTTCGACTACATGGATAGGAAGCTTTTGCTTGCGATTATGGAGAAGTTTGGTGGTGGGCCGGTTGGTATAGACAACATGGCTGCGGCGATTGGTGAAGAAAGAGATACCATTGAAGATGTGTTAGAACCTTACTTGATTCAACAAGGTTATCTACAAAGAACGCCAAGAGGTCGAATCGCGACCGACAGAGCGTATTTACACTTCGGCATCGATAAACCATCTAATCGTTAATTTATTCATTTTTAAAGATCCCAGTTGCATAAGCGCTGGGATTTTTTGCTTTCTATTGAATAACAACTCTTTGAGCGAGTCGATAAAAAAAGCTGAATAGCCCCCTCAAAAATGAAAACTTTGATTTCGCGTTTGAATTGAGTAACAAAAAGTGACATAAGCTGTTATGTTTTTTTGTTAATACTTTATGGGTAGTTGTAATTCATATGTTGATGCAGTGCTGAGCTTTTGTCACAGATATCATATGCTGCTATTAATAGAGACATAATTGGTGTGATTTTAATCATAACTGTTCAAAAATAACTCTAATTTGCTTGAATAAAATTGATACAAATCAACGCAAGGTTCTCCTATAAACCTTTTGAAACATACTGATTTTACCAGTAATATTAGCGTCAGCTATATTAGCTCATGCTTAACAATAATCTAACTATAACGGTACGTTTTTACTACAAATTTCAATTTGTAATAACAATCTCACGAATTGTTTTAACACGGATTTTTGCGGTGAATAATCACACAAGTGTCATTCAGCCGACACAAAGGAGTTACCATGATTGATGTTGTTGATCTGTCGCGATTGCAATTTGCATTTACAGCGATGTATCACTTCCTATTTGTTCCACTGACTTTAGGTATGGCATTTCTACTTGCCATTATGGAGTCAGTTTATGTAATGACTGGCAAGCAAATTTACAAGGACATGACTAAGTTCTGGGGTAAATTGTTTGGTATTAACTTTGCTCTTGGTGTAGCGACAGGCTTAACCATGGAGTTCCAGTTCGGTACTAACTGGTCTTACTATTCTCACTATGTTGGCGACATCTTTGGTGCTCCGCTGGCTATCGAAGCGCTTGTTGCATTCTTCCTAGAGTCTACTTTTGTTGGTCTTTTCTTCTTCGGTTGGGACAGATTGTCGAAGCGTCAGCACTTAGCGGTAACGTGGTTAGTAGCTCTTGGCTCTAACTTCTCAGCGCTTTGGATCTTGGTAGCTAACGGCTGGATGCAAAACCCAGTGGGTGCAGAATTTAACTTTGAAACTATGCGTATGGAAATGGTGAGCTTCGCTGAAGTTGTACTAAACCCAGTAGCACAGGTTAAATTCGTACACACAGTAGCGTCTGGTTACACAACGGGTGCAATGTTCATCCTTGGTATCAGCTCATACTACATTCTTAAAGGTCGTGACCTTGCCTTTGCTCGTCGCTCTTTTGCGATTGCAGCATCTTTCGGTATGGCGGCAATCTTGTCAGTAATCGTGCTAGGTGATGAATCTGGTTACGAGCTTGGTGAAGTTCAAAAAGTGAAGCTAGCAGCTATTGAAGCTGAATGGCACACTGAAGAAGCACCGGCCGCGTTCACTGTATTTGGTGTTCCAAACCAAGAAACCATGCACACAGACTACGCAATTAAGATCCCTTACGTTATGGGTATTATTGCAACACGTTCTTTTGATACAGAAGTAACAGGACTACGTGACTTGCGCGACGATCACGTTGATCGTATTCGTACCGGTATGTATGCGTATGAGTTGCTTGAAAAGCTACGTGGTGGTGACCGTTCAGAAGAGAACAAAGCGGCATTTGATGAAGTAAAAGGTGACCTAGGTTACGGTCTGCTTCTTAAGCGCTACACAGACGATGTTGTTGATGCAACAGAAGACCAAATCCAAATGGCTGCGGATGATTCTATCCCAACAGTTTGGCCTCTATTCTGGTCGTTCCGTCTGATGGTTGCTTGTGGCTTCATCATGCTGTTTGTATTCGGTGCGGCGTTTGTTCAAACGTGTCGTCAGAAGATCGAACAGAAACCATGGGTACTTAAAGCGGCGCTATTCTCAATTCCACTACCTTGGATTGCGATTGAAGCAGGTTGGTTTGTTGCTGAATTTGGTCGTCAACCATGGGCGGTGGGTGAAATCCTGCCGGTTAACGTTGCTGCATCAGCACTGACTATTGAACAGCTTTGGACTTCTCTATTTGCAATTCTTGCACTGTACACAGTGTTCTTAATTGCTGAAGTTTACCTAATGCTGAAATTCGCACGTAAAGGTCCAAGTAGCTTAAAGACAGGCCGTTACCACTTTGAACAAAACGATAACTCTGTTGAAGACAAAGTTAGCCGTTCAGTCGAAGTATAAGTGAGGGAATATTATGTTTGATTACGAAAGCTTACGACTTATTTGGTGGGTATTGATCGGTGTTCTACTGGTTGGTTTCGCCGTAACTGACGGCTTTGATATGGGTGTTGCTGCTCTGTCTCCTGTTATCGGTAAGAGCGACACTGAACGTCGTATTATGCTAAACACGATTGCCCCTCACTGGGATGGCAACCAAGTATGGCTAATTACGGCGGGTGGTGCATTGTTCGCTGCATGGCCATTGGTTTACGCAACGTCGTTTTCTGGTTTCTACTTTGCAATGTACGTTACGCTAGCAGCACTTTGGCTACGTCCACTTGCTCTTGATTACCGTTCAAAGATTGAAGAGCCAAAATGGCGTAAGGCATGGGACTACGCACTTTGCTTTAGTGGCACAGTTCCGCCAATCATCTTTGGTGTAGCATTTGGTAACTTACTGCAAGGTGTTCCATTCGAACTGAACTACCTGATGATGTCTAAGTATCATGGTACGTTTTTCGCTCTGCTAAACCCGTTTGCATTACTATGTGGCGTGTTGGCTCTGATGTTGTTCGTGATGCAAGGTGCAACATGGCTTCAAATGAAGACAACAGAAGAACTGCACAGCCGCGCACGTAACGTTGCTCAGATCACTGGCCTAATTGCTATTGCTCTGTTCGTTATCGGTGGTTTCTGGGTTCAATCTATCGAAGGCTATGTAATTACAAGCACGATAGACACGTTTGCTGATTCAAACCCACTAAATAAAGAAGTATCACTTCAAGTTGGTGCTTGGATGACAAACTTCGAAACGTATCCAGCAATGTGGGCTGCGCCGATTCTTGGTGTAGTAATGCCACTACTTGCTGTGATTGCATCTCGCTTTGAGCGTGGTGGTTTCGCATTCTTGTTCTCAAGCCTATCTAACGCTGGTGTTATTCTAACGGCTGGTTTTGCAATGTTCCCATTCGTAATGCCATCAAGCCTGAACCCTAACCATAGTTTGACTATGTGGGATTCAACAGCAAGTGAGCTAACGCTTGGTCTTATGACTGGAGTTGCGGCGGTAATGGTTCCTGTGATTCTTGGCTACACAACGTGGACATACTACAAAATGTTCGGTCGTCTAGATAAGAAACACATCGAAGATAACGACGTTTCAGCTTACTAAGCTAGAAGTTAAATAACTTAGGAGAAATTTTATGTGGTATTTCGCATGGATTTTGGGTGTACTTCTAGCATGTGCATTCGGCATCATCAATGCTCTATGGTTAGAGCATTCAGAAATGATGGATAAAGACAGTGAGTAATCTCGCAGAGCAAATCGCTAAACTGCATCAACCAATGGATAAGACTCTGTTAAGAGCTTTATCTCTAGTATTGGGGTTCATGCATGTAGGTTTAGTGATGTGGGAACCTGAAGCGTATGCGACAAGCATCGGTGGCTTTAACGCGATCATCGGGCCAATGTTCATTTGGGCAGCATGTTCAAGCATGGTTTACGGTATCGGATTTAAGCCGAGAGCTTGGATGTGGCAACTACTGTTCAGCCCATACGTTTCACTCACAATTTTGCTCTACCTAACGGTGCTGCGCCTTTTATAAAAGGCAAAGGATTTAGGTTCATAACGACGTGAACCTTTATACTTGTTGGGTTTTTAGCCAAAAAGAGGTCATCTTATACAGATGGCCTTTTTTTTCGTCTCTTAAATCAAAAAATTCACAGCGATATACTATTAATGATAAGGAGTTAGGTTATAGTGAGATCTTTATCGTTTTGAATTGTGGTATCAAATTGCAGGGATTATCTAAGCCATTTACGTGGCCAGTGACAGTGTATTACGAAGACACCGATGCAGGTGGTGTTGTATACCATTCAAACTATCTTAAGTTTTTCGAACGCGCTCGAACTGAGATGTTGCGCTCAATTGGCGTCTCTCAGCAAGTCTTGTTAGAACAAAATATCGGTTTTGTAGTCCGACATATGGACATCGATTTTATTCAAGGTGCGCGCCTTGATGATTCTTTACAAGTCATTACAAATATTTACGAGTTGAAGCGAGCTACCTTAGTCTTCTGTCAAGAGATCGTAAATCCTGATGGCAAAGCATTGTGTAAAGCAATGGTTAAGGTAGCATGTATCGACAATCAAAAAATGAAACCCAAAGCAATGCCAACATTTATTCTCACGGAGCTAACGAATAGTGACTGCTGAAATCTCAATCTTAGGCCTAATTTTAGAAGCTAGCTTACTAGTTAAGATGGTCATGCTAATTCTCATGGGCATGTCTGTTGTTTCTTGGGCGATGATCATCAAACGAAGCAAAGTATTATCTCAAGCTACTAAACAAACTGACGTGTTTGAAGATAAGTTCTGGTCTGGTGTTGATCTCGCTAAATTGTATCAGGAGAGTAATAAGCGCAAAGACGAACTCTCTGGTACTGAAGAGATTTTCTACGCCGGCTTCACAGAGTTTGCTCGCCTTCGAAAATCAAATGCAGCGTCTCCAGACTTCATAATGGAAGGCACAGGTCGTGCAATGCGTGTTGCGGTTGCCCGCGAAGTTGATGAACTGGAAACTAACTTACCTTTTTTGGCGACTGTCGGTTCTATCAGCCCATACATCGGCCTATTTGGTACGGTTTGGGGCATCATGCACTCATTCATCGCATTAGGTGAAGTGAAGCAAGCGACATTAGCAATGGTTGCTCCTGGTATTGCAGAAGCACTGATCGCGACAGCAATGGGTCTATTCGCTGCGATTCCAGCAGTAATGGCGTACAACCGCTTCAGCAGCCGAGTAGGCAAGCTAGAGCACAACTACGCGACTTTCTCTGAAGAGTTTCACAGTATTCTTCACCGTCAAGCGATGGCTGGCAGGGAATAATAGATGGCCGGATACCAACCTAAAAAACGCAAAATGACAGCAGAGATTAACGTTGTACCTTACATCGACGTTATGCTTGTTTTGCTGATCATTTTTATGGTGACTTCGCCATTCGTTACTCAAGGCGTAGATGTTGAATTGCCTAAGGCTTCAACGGCTCAGTCTGCACAAGATCTATTGGGTGACGACAATGCGAGCTTTATTATCGTTGAAGTGAACAAAGACGGTGAGCTTGGTTTGAGTGTGAACAACGAAGAAGTACAGCGTGGTTTATCGATGGAAGACATTATCGTCCGAGTGAAAGCTGAGCTGTCTCTTAAGCCAAACTCTCCAGTGGCTGTTGGTGGTGATGCCGCAACGCCTTACGCTGAAGTGGTTTTATTACTTGATGAATTAAGCCGTGCAGGTGTGCCAAAGGTTGGCCTATTAACGGATATAAGGGAATAGCTCCGTAGCATTCATGAAAGCGAATAATAAGAAATCCAATAATTTTAGATCACCGCTTCTTATCTCTCTTGGGCTGCACGTCATCTTATTCGTTGCGCTTATTTGGGGGGCGGATTTCACGATGTCGGAACCAAAGCCTACAGGGCAGATGGTTCAAGCCGTGGTGATTGATCCTCAGTTGGTTCGCCAGCAAGCTCAACAGATTCGTCAACAAAGAGAAGCGGCGAGCAAAAAAGAGCAAGAGCGTTTAGATAAACTAAGACGTGAAAGCGAACGACTTGAAAAAAATCGTAAAGCTGAAGAAGAGAACATTCGAAAGCTGAAAGAAAAGCAAGCCAAAGAAGCCAAAGCGGCTCGCGACGCGGAAAAGCGTCGAGTTGAAAATGAAAAGCAACGTAAAGTTGAAGAGGCTCGCTTAAAACAAGAGAAAAAGAAAGCCGCTAAAGCAGAAGCTGATCGTAAGTTGAAAGAAGCCGCGGTTGTGAAAGCAGAAAAAGAACGCAAGGCAAAAGAAGCGGCCATTGCTAAAGCTGAACAAGAACGCGTGGCGAAAGAAAAAGCCGCGAAAGAGGCCGCTGAAAAAGCTCGTAAAGAAAAAGAAGCCGCTGAGCGTGCTGAGAAACAACGTATAGCGAAAGAAAAAGAAGCGGCAGCCGCAGCAGAAAAAGCCCGTAAAGCGAAAGAAGCTGCAGCAAGAGCGGAGAAAGAGCGTAAACAGCAAGAAGCGGCATTGAACGATATCTTTGCTGGACTGGAGACTGAACAAAGCAATAACAACACTGCTTTGAACCAGCATTTAGAAGATGAAAAGGCTCGATATATATCAATTTATCAACAAACAGTACAACGAAACCTCTTGATGGAAGACTCCTTCCGTGGTCAAGAGTGTGTTCTTAACATTCAATTGACACCAACTGGTGGTAATAAAGCTGTAGTGAGAAGGGTTTCGGTAGTTAGCGGAAATCGCCAGCTTTGCTCAGCAGCACAGGCTGCTACAGTTAAAGCGAGAGAGTTCGATTTTCCACAAGACTCATCATTACAACAAATATTCCGAGATTTTGACTTTCGGTTCATCCCATAATGAGAAATGGATAACTTATGCTTAAAGGTAACTTTTTCAAGAGCCTGTTTGTTATGGCATGTATTTTTTCTAGCTCTGCTTTTGCAAAATTAGAAATTGTTATTACAGACGGTATTAACTCTGCACGACCTATCGCTATTGTCCCTTTCCGTTGGGAAGGCGCAGGACCATTGCCGCACGATGTATCAGCGGTTATCGCTTCTGACTTGCAACGCAGTGGTAAATTCAGCCCAGTTGCGACAAGTAAAATGCCTCAAACGCCTTACAGCGAAACCGAGGTGAATTTTGATGCTTGGACTAACCTAGGTGTTGATTCACTGCTAACCGGTAGCATCACTAAAAATGCCGAAGGGCAGTATGTGGTGAACTACCAACTGATCGACATTGTCCGTGGTCAACTGACTAAAGGGCAAAGCCGTGCACTCAGCGATGAAGGCCAATTAGTACTTTCTAAAGATCATGTGCTGTTCAACAAGAAAGCGACAGTGCCTGGTAAACGCTTGAGAGAGTACGCACACCGAATCTCTGATTTAGTGTATGAAGAGCTAACGGGTGAGAAAGGGGCGTTTCTAACGCGTATTTCTTACGTAGTTGTGAACGACAAAGACAAATACCCGTACCAGCTTCGTGTTGCTGACTACGATGGCTTTAACGAGCGTTTGGTGCTTCGTTCTAAGCAACCTCTTATGTCACCAGCATGGTCGCCAGACGGTAAGAAGCTTGCGTATGTGAGTTTCCAAAATGGCCAAGCTGAAATATTCATAATGAATATTTACACGGGTGAGCGCGAGAAAGTGACGTCATACCCTCGTCATAATGGTGCGCCAAGATTCTCGCCAGATGGTAAAACATTGGCGTTGGTATTGTCGAAAACAGGCAGTCTTCAGGTGTACACACTCGACCTTGCTAGCCGTAAGCTGACTCAAATTACCCGCGGTCGTTCTAACAATACTGAACCATTCTGGCACCCAGATGGCAAGTCTCTAATTTTCACATCTGATCGTGGTGGTAAACCACAGATTTATAATGTAAATTTGTCAAATAATTCGACATCTCGTATTACTTGGCAAGGTAGCCAAAACTTAGGTGGCCAGATCACCCCTGACGGACGATTCCTGATTATGGTTAATCGTAGCAATTCGGGTTTTAACTTGGCTAAACAAGATTTGGAAACCGGTGCGGTTCAGGTGCTAACAAAAACATTGTTAGATGAATCTCCAAGTATTGCACCGAATGGAGGTATGGTTATCTATAGCTCTATTTACAATAAAACAAACGTACTATCGATGGTTTCTATCGACGGTCGTTTTAAGGCTAGATTACCGGCAACGAACGGACGCGTAAGAGCGCCTTCGTGGTCACCGTTTCTCTAGTTGATTTGATACATTCTTTTAGCTATTGATAGTGTTAACTATTGTGGCATTTAACTATCTATAGCACTTAGTCGCTGTAGAAACTAAGTTTGATAACGTAAGGAAAAAAAGATGCAACTTAACAAAGTTCTTAAAGGCTTGATGATTGCACTACCAGTGATGGCAGTAACGGCATGTAGCTCAACTGATGAAGCAACTTCTGCAACATCTGGCACAGAAAGCAACCAAACAACTTCAGGTTCAGAAGGCAACGTAGATACAACTGTTGTAACGCCAATTGACGCTAACGGTCAACTGTCTGAGCAAGAGCTTAAAGAGCAAGCGCTACGCGAAACTCAAACAATCTACTTCGCATTCGATAACTCTACTATCGCTGGCGACTACGAAGAAATGCTTGCAGCTCACGCAGCATACCTAGTTAAGAACGTTGATATGAACGTTACTGTTGAAGGTCATGCTGATGAGCGCGGTACTCCTGAGTACAACATCGCACTTGGTGAGCGTCGTGCACAAGCTGTAGCGAAATACCTACAAGCTCTAGGTGTTCAAGCAGACCAAATCTCTATCGTAAGCTACGGTGAAGAGAAGCCACTTCTTCTAGGTCAATCTGAAGACGTGTACGCTAAAAACCGTCGTGCAGTACTAGTTTACTAATTTCAGTAGGCTATATAATTGAGGAATTGCCTCATGTTCAGTAACACAAAGCGAGTCATTTTGCTTTCGTTACTGGCAAGTGCAGCGAACACTACGTTCGCTGCACCAGCTCCAGTATCCGATCTCAATAGCACCGCAACAAATTCATCATCTTCCTCTCGATCAGCATCTAACGAATCAGATATTGAGCGTTTAGAGCGCTTGCTTCAAAATCGTAATCTCGTTCAGCTTCAAATGCAGCAGCAAATCGACGATATGTCACTGGAGATCAGTGAACTTCGTGGTGAGTTGGAGCGAAACAGCTACGATATGAAACAAATGCTCGAGCGCCAACGTGAATTGTTCATTGAACTGGATCGTGTGAGAGGCGAGGTGAAAGCAGCAGGAACAGCAACGGTAGCAGTAGCAGCGAGCGAAGGCTCTAAGGATGCTTCTGGTACGTTCAGTACTGATGTTGATGAGCAAACCGCTTATCAAAATGCTGTAGATATGATTCTAAAGCAACGAGACTACACGGGTGCGATTGCAGCATTCCAAAAGTTTCAAAAAGACTTCCCAGACTCGACCTTCACGCCTAACACCCATTATTGGTTAGGTCAGCTTTATTTCGCTAAAAAGCAAGATAAGGAAGCTGTGAAGAGCTTTGCCGCTGTTGTGTCATACAAAGACTCTAACAAGCGCTCTGATGCTCTGGTTAAGCTTGGTGACATAGCTACGCGTAACAACAACGCGACGCAAGCTAAGAAATATTACCAGCAAGTTGTAACCGAGTATCCAAACAGTGCTTCGGCTAAAGTGGCTAAAACCCACTTGTAAACAAAATAGGGGTGCTCAGGTACCTCTTTTTTATATCTGATCACTTTCGTTTTGTGTCTACTTCTCTTCTTTGTAATGTCAACGCATCGCTTTGTTTATGCGTTTTAAGCATTAGTTAGTCATCGCTTGAAACCAATCCTTTTTGATCCCAATCGCTGTCCTGTGTAGAATACTCTAATTCTCGGAAGAAGTTGCGTAGAGCAAGAGCAATGAGTCATATACTAGATAAAATCGATACAGTTTACCCGTTTCCGCCTAAGCCAGTTCCACTGAGCGACGCTCAGAAGCAGGCCCACATCGCAAACATCAAAACACTACTTCAAGAAAAAGATGCAGTTCTAATTGCACACTACTACACAGATCCTGAAATTCAGGCCCTGGCTGAAGCAACTGGTGGTTTTGTTGGCGATTCATTAGAAATGGCTAAGTTTGGTAACCGCCATTCTGCAAGCACTTTGATCATCGCTGGCGTTCGTTTTATGGGGGAGTCAGCAAAGATTCTTACACCTGAAAAACGCATTCTAATGCCAACACTAGAAGCTGAATGTTCTCTTGATCTTGGCTGTCCTGCAGACAAATTTACAGAATTTTGTGATGCTCACCCTGACCATACAGTGGTTGTATACGCGAATACCTCTGCGGCTGTTAAGGCTCGTGCAGACTGGGTAGTTACGTCGAGCATCGCTTTAGAAATCGTTGAAAGCCTAGACGCTGAAGGCAAACCCATTATTTGGGGCCCAGATCGTCACCTAGGTTCTTACATCGCAAATCAAACTGGCGCTGACATGTTGCTTTGGCAAGGTGAATGTATTGTTCATGACGAGTTCTCAGCTGATGCTTTGAAGAAAATGAAATCAGTATACCCAGAAGCGGCTATTTTGGTTCACCCAGAATCACCAGCAAGCGTGGTTGAACTGGCTGACGCTGTTGGTTCAACAAGTCAACTGATCAAGAAAGCAAAAGAGCTGCCTCATCCACAGATGATTGTCGCGACAGACAAAGGTATCTTCTTCAAAATGCAGCAACTGGTTCCTGAAAAAGAGCTGATTGAAGCGCCGACAGCAGGTGCCGGTGCAACTTGTCGAAGCTGCGCGCATTGCCCTTGGATGGCAATGAACGGCCTTGAAGCGATTGAAAATGCGCTTGAGAATGGTGGCGAGCAACACGAGATCTTCGTTTCTGACGAACTGCGCGTGAAGTCCCTTATCCCATTGAACCGCATGCTAGATTTTGCTGAGCAGCTTAACGTGCAAGTGAAAGGCAACGCTTAATCTAATGACGTGAGGTTATAAATAATCCAATATTTATAACTCTGCAGTCTTTATAATGTGGTGCATTTGTCATCATTAAAAAACCAGCCGCAGTGCTGGTTTTTTTGTATCTGAATATTAGCCTCTATCTAGTCTGACTAGTAGCTGCTGTTTGCATTAGATATGTACCAATCGTAGCAAATACCACTATTAGTAATAGCTATCAGTTAATAAGTCCTGATTTTTATGGACATGGTAAGTCTGAGACAGAGTGTTCACGAGCCAGTATCAGCGAGATGGTCAGTCCGCACGAGCGCTTTAGCAGGAGAGCAATATTCGATTATTGGTGTCAGTGATAGCGGAATTGCAGGCTACCGCTTAACTATTCAAGAGATGAGTAGGATTACGTACTCAGCCTGCTAATCATTTGCTCAAGTACCTCTCTAAAGCTCTTAACTCTGTCTCAGATTAACTCTACATAAGCTTAATACTGTCTTATTTTTAATTTTTCTTCCCTTCTTCATGAATAGGGCGTCTCGTTAGGTGCTCGAACCATCAAAAATCAGAATTCTCAATTCAAGTTAATTAATGCCAGTGATAATTATTATCAATATTAAATGAGAATGCTTTACATTTAAATGTGCAACCGATAAGGTACGGTTGAAAATTCGTCAGGTCATTGAAAGGGAAATCATTTTTCAATTTATTCGTTGAGTGACTTAGGGCTTGTTCAATGTGACGGTTTTCAGTCGGAATTTTGGCTCATGTATTAAAGCAGTGGTCAATAAGGAGCTAAGGAAGTACAGCTTATACTCATTTTGAGTTGTTGCGTTTTCAACACCTTTTGAATGTCTTCCCTAGTTTTCATTATAAATGCCGTTACATGAGCCCACCTAAAGTTAATGCTTAATCAAGGAGAATTTTAAATGACAGCATTACGCCCCGCGACAGTGAATGAGCTAGGAAATAGCAGATTCAAATTTCGCACCTTATCTGCAATCATCATGGGACTTAGTGTAAGTGGTCAAGCTTTTGCAGCGACAAACAATAATAATGAAACTACCATTAACGAAGACAAAACTACTTTTGAAGTTACCGTGTATGGCGAAAAAATAGAACGTTCGATTTATGATACAGGCTCAAGCGTGCATGTGTATGATGAAGATCGTATCGCGAGTACTCCAGGCGCATCTGAGGTCGACGATCTGCTGCAGTTAACACCAAACATTGTGGATTCAGGGCAGGGTAATAACCTACCATCGATTCGTGGTGTTGATGGTTCTGGACCTTCTATTGGCGGGTTGGCTGCTTTTGGTGGCTCCGTGCCAAGGTTGAACCTTTCAATTGATGGACGTTCACTCAGCTATTCTGAAGTTGCGTTTGGCCCTCGTTCTTTATGGGATATGCAGCAAGCGGAAATTTATCTTGGACCGCAAAGCTACGTTCAAGGCCGAAATGCATCTGCGGGTGCTATCGTTTTAAAATCTAATGACCCGACTTACGATTTTGAGAGCAAAGTAAAGGCTGCTATTGGTCAGCAAGACTATTCTCAAACCGCAGCGGTTATCTCGGCGCCAATACTAGAAGATCAACTGGCCTTCAGATTGAGTGTTGATCAACAAAAACGCAGTAGTTACGCAGACCTTACTGCTTATGAACCAGTCGGTGACCCTAATCGCATTGAAATGACGACAGCTCGTGGTAAATTTTTGCTAGAGCCAGCAGGCCTTCCTGGGTTCAAAACCACGTTAACGATTGCCCATATGGATACTGTGGGACCTCAATCTGAATCTCAACAAACAAAGATCAATAGAGCTGTTTACGAAACTCAGTCAACAAGCGGCATTTGGGATGTATCTTATGACATCTCAGATACGTTAGTGTTTGAAAATAATTTGATCTACACCGATCGCACTTACGACCGAATCACTGACCCTGCAGGCAGAAAGCAGGATTTCAAATCCAAAGGTAATGAGTTCCAAATAGAGCCTTTGGTTCGATTTGATTCCCTTAGCGAAGATCTCTCTGGTTTGTTTGGTTTACGCTACTTCAAATCTGAAGATGACGATGTATTTGAACAGACTGGGTCATCTATACCAATGGAAGGCAAAAACCGTGCTATGTCGGCATTCGCTGAAGTGACGTACTTGGTGATGCCGAGCATCGAAGTTGTAGCGGCAGGGCGATTCGAACGCGAAAGCAAAAAACGCTATGTTGCCCCGGGTCGTTTTGGCTTAGATTATGATGAAACATCAAATGTATTCCTTCCCAAGCTTGAAGTTGCCTATAAGCCTGAATCAGACCAAACCGTGGGTATCCGAGCAGCTAAGGGCTTTAACTCTGGAGGTGGCGGCGTTGGCTTCAATAACAAAACGTGGGCATTTTCTTCATATACGTACGAAGACGAATACGTTTGGAACTATGAATTCTTCACTCGCCATAGTCTGCTAGATAATGAACTTGAGTTAACAACTAACGTCTTCTACAACGACTACGATAATTTCCAAGTTCTGGAGACTTCATCAAAAGGTGATGTGAAAGTTGATAATGTTGATGAAGCATATACCTACGGTGCAGAACTAGGAAGCCGTTGGTTAACGACATCAAACCTAGAACTATTGGCTTCACTTGGTTTGTTGAAAACAAGTTACAAAGATCATGCTAATAGCTCAAAAGAACTCGCTCGAGCCCCTTCTTTGACGGCAAGCTTCGGTGCTTTATACATGTTTGCTGAGAATTTCGAATTGAGTGGTAATGCGAATTACACTGGAGATTACTTCAGTGACGTTGAAAACTCAGCTAACCAGAGTATTGATGCTTACTGGGTTGCAAATGCACAAGTTGCCTATGTGTTTACTAACGGACGTATGTCTTTATTCGCTACAAACTTGTTTGATTCTGAAAAAGAAACATTCAATTTTGGTGGAGACGATATTACGAAGCAAGCACCTCGCCAAATTGGTGGTTCAGTAGAATTGTACTTCTAATCGGTTAGATATAAGAAAACGCCTTGCTCAAAACAAGGCGTTTATTTTGAAATCATTAGCATGGAAAGTGGCGAAGACCCTATGAGTAAAACTCTGAACATTAGGAGAGGCTCCCACCAAAGTCATGCTTTCCCCTCAATACTGTAGATCTCTTTAAGAGGAAAATTGATGAGCGATCAACCAGTGCGTTTACATCCGATGTTGTTGGACTTTGTTCGTAAGGAGAAGATCTCAAAGCATCTACTGCGAGTAACTGTTACGGGCGACTCTTTAAAAGGGTTCCCTGAAGATCAAAATGGTACACACATAAAAGTGTTTTTCCCCAATAGAGCTAGTGGGATATTGCAGTTACCTTACCGAGAAGGTGAAACTGTGATTTGGCCTGAGCATAAACCCGTGCCCCGAGCCTATACCGTAAGAAAGTATCGAGCTGATGTGAATGAGCTTGATATCGATTTCGTGATCCACGGAACCGATTCTCCCGGCGGCGGGTGGGCAATTAAAGCAGAACAAGGTTTCCAAATTGGCCTTGTAGGTCCTGCTGGGCCTGACCCATTACTTGAACCCGCAGATTGGCATATTATAGCGGGAGACTTAACAGCAGTACCAGCCATTAGTGCGATTTTGGAGAGCCTTCCCTCTGACACTCAAGGCTATGTATTTATCGAGATAGAGGATGCCGCAGATAAGCATGATATTCAGCATCCGCAAGGTCTGGTTCTGAAGTGGCTAATTAGAGACGAAAATAGCGATCAATCTCTATTGAGCGAAGCTATTTCCGGCTTAATTGCACCGAATGGATCTCACTCGCTTTCGGCTTTCATTGCGGGTGAAAATGAAAGCGTGATTGCGTGTCGTAAAGCGCTTAAACAAGAGTACAAGCTGTCTAAAAAAGATATGTATGCGATTCCTTACTGGAAACGAGGTAAGGATGAAGAAGCGTACCATGATGAACGTCATGAAGTTATGGATGAAGAGTACTAATCAGCTTTATTGAAGTTATTCGATAGATGTTTCAGCCATGATTTTTCTGATTTAGTAGTCACCACAGCAAGTCCATCTTAATAATTAAACTCAGACTAAATGAAGTGCAAGTAGTAAATGAGAATCAATGTAATTTTTAAAATCAATATTGTGTTTAAGTTCGTTGTTGTTTTTTTGATTTCAGCTTCGGCTTCTGTTTTCGCAGAAACCGAAATGACATATCAAAATACTTATCCCAAGACTTTCGTCAATGCGGATGGCTCACAGACAGTGATCCCATCTAAACCGACTCGAATCCTTTCTACCTCGGTGACGATTAGCGGGACGCTACTGGCGATTGATGCTCCTTTAGCCGCAACAGCACTCACTTATGAAGGGAAGTTTTTTAGTCAATGGGCAGATATTGCTGAACAGAGAAGCGTCGAAAAGGCATGGCCTGCTGGCAGCGTTGATTTAGAGTCTGCCTATATCTATGAACCTGATTTGATTGTTGTAGCATGGCGCGGTGGTGATTCGGCGAGAGATCAAATAGCTGAATTTAAGCAAATAGCACCAACCATTATTTTGGATTACACCGCACAATCATGGCAAGACTTGGCTTTGAGGCTTGGACAGGCGACAGGGTTAGAAGAACAAGCCCAACAAAAAATTAGCCAGTTTGAGTTGTTCGTTAACCAGAGTAAAAACAAACTACAGATACCAGAAGGCGAAACCAATATTGTGGCGTATTTTGGACCTGGAGCTACCAATGCTATCGCATTAGAGGACGGCGTTCATGCGGACTTGCTCATTGACCTCGGTTTCAAAATGGAAGTGCAAAATCGTCAATGGCATGACAACACCGTGCCTTTATCAGATTTTATGCGAGTCCACTTTGAACTGCTGACTCAACTTAAAGCTGATACAACATTTTTGCTAGAAGCGAGTGATGATAGCGCTAATCGATTTATGCACGACCCAATCCTGATCAACCTTCCGTCCGTCCGGAATAAACAAGTCTTTGGTTTAGGTGAAAATTCATTTCGTATCGATATGTATAGTGCTACTGAAATCGTTAACGACATTGTTCAGCTTTTTGAACGAGATACAAATGCAGGTTAATGGCTAATGCCGATGGGAAATGGGTAAAGGATGTCCGTGATGACAAGTATTGCTAGTCCTGCAGAAGCATTTGAACAGATAAGAAATGGACAACGACAACGACGACGATGGCTGATAGCGGGAGTCGTGTTGTTATTTTTTGCCTCGTGTTTTAGCCTTTTTATCGGCACGCATTACATATCGCCGGTAGTGACTTTGGATGCGATTTTTTCTTTTGATCCAACCAACAGTGATCATCTATTGGTTGTCCACCTTCGAATTCCACGCACCTTGTTAGCTTTAGTTGTTGGCGGTGCGCTTGGTGTTGCTGGCGTTATCATGCAAAGCTTAACTCGTAACCCATTAGCAGATCCTGGGATACTCGGTGTCAATGCGGGGGCGACAGTTGCCATAGTATCAGCGATAGCCTTTCTGGGCATCCATGATATGGCCTATGTGATGTGGTTTGGTTTACTTGGGGCGGCTGTTTCCGGAGCGGGTGTTTTGGCCCTTGCTGGGGTAAATAAAGGGGTTAACCCTGTAAGAGTTGTATTGGCGGGAACTGCTTTGTCGGTTGTGTTGCTTGCGCTGACTCATATGATCACAATAAACAGCAATGAAATGGTGTTTGAACAATATAGACATTGGGCTGTGGGGTCATTTCAAGGGCGAGGTTACGATGTCTTGATCCCGGCTGCCATGTTAATAGCCATTGGATTAGCAATCGCGTTTTCATTAAGTAAAGCCTTAGATACTGTCTCGTTAGGGGACGATATTGGTCACGCCTTAGGTGTTAACCCGATCAAAATATGGTGTTTTGCTTCTATTGCTATTGTGGTTTTAGCGGGGACCTCTACTGCGGCGGCTGGTCCTATCAGCTTTGTTGGTCTTACTGCCCCTCATATTGCAAGGATGGCGGCGGGGCCTGATCATAAATGGTTGATGCCTTTCTCTTTACTGATTGCATCCATTCTGGCAGTTGTCGCCGATGTACTAGGCCGGATCGTCGGGTATCCCAATGAGATCAGTGTAGGCATTATGATTGCTCTAATCGGCGGGCCATTCTTTGTATTCTTAGTGAAACGTTGGAAGATATCTCTCCTATGATGATTGAGCCTTACACTCTTCAACATTCTGGCTCGGGAAGTGTTGTACGCTTCGGTCAGTTTTCTTTCTGTTATCAACCGTCTCATATACTTGTCGCTTTGATTTTGTTGATATCAGTTTGCGCTATTGCAACTTATTCCATGACATTGGGTAAGTTTAATATCTCGTTGCCTCAAGTGGCCGATATCATTCTTGGGGTTGGAGAGGGGGGCGTAAAAGAGCGAATAATTCTTAACATAAGACTACCGAAGGTTCTTACTGCGGTCTTTGTTGGGGCTGCGTTAGGCATTTCTGGTGCGGTATTTCAATCGGTATCAAGAAATGCTCTTGGTTCTCCAGATGTCATTGGCTTCACTACGGGGGCTGCGACTGGTGCAATTGCTCAAATAGTTTTGTTTGAGCAAGGGGCTATCGAAGTGGCAATCGCGGCGATAGTCGGCGGAGTAATCACGGCTGTTATCGTTTACTTACTTGCGGTAAAAACAGGAGTGGTTGGAGGGTATCGCCTAATACTCACTGGTATTGGGATCGGGTCCATTTTGAGTGCGCTGAACAGCCTGATGTTAGTTAAGGGTAATTTAGACAATGCCATTTTGGCCAATCTATGGCTTGCAGGATCACTGCATGCTAGGACATGGACACATGTTTATCCTGTACTTATAGGGGTATGTCTCCTCCTCCCTTTTATGATGATGCTAAAGCGTGCGCTTGCCATGATAGAGATGGGGGATGACATCGCAACTCAGCTGGGTATCCGAGTAGAGCGAGTCCGTCTTTCTATGATTTTCTTTGCTGTGGTCTTAGCCGCATTCGCGACAGGAGCTGCTGGGCCTATTGCCTTTATTGCCCTTGCTGCTCCTCAATTAGTTGGTCGATTGAGAAAGTCGCGAGCATTATCCTTGTTCTCCTCAGCTCTTATGGGCGCGTTGTTGGTCTTAACCGCGGATGTTTTAATTCAATGGTTGCCTTTTCAAGCAAGCGTGCCGATAGGCAGGATGACGGGTATTGTAGGTGGCATATATTTAATTTGGCTATTGACTCGATCTCGCCAGTTTTAAGCATAGGTACTCATATGATTAATGAGAGCGATACTTCTTAAGTTTACCGATTATTTGTCAAGTATATGAGTGTTAGAGCAAGACTCGTTTTACCGAGTTAGATCAGTACTCAAAAATGACAAGTTGGTCCAATGGGTTATGGTGTACCCAACTGAACTTGAAATTGTGTAACGCTGCCTGTTTTAGCCCCGAAGAAACCAAGCGTAACCTTAAGCAGCAACAAGTCTATTCTTGATGCTACGCTTTCCCAAGCAACTGAATAGCTAGAGCTAATTAGTTAAGTAATTAGCTAAATAAGCAAATAGCTAAAAGTTACTTGGGGATATTGTTTAACATAAATTAAATCAGAAACTTATGAGCCTATCGACACCGGTTAAATCTAAAATCACCTCTCGACTAAATGGAAGTAACCTTAAACTTGCATACGAGAATCGCGTTATTTGTGAAAATCTCGAACTTCATATTCCTGAAGGTAAATTTACGGTCATTGTCGGACCCAACGGGTGCGGAAAGTCGACCTTATTGAGAAGCTTATGCCGTTTATTGAAACCTTCTAAAGGCCAAATTTGTCTAGATGGTCAGAATATCCAAAAAGTACCAGCTAAAGAGTTGGCGAGAGAGTTGGGGTTACTGCCGCAAAGCTCACAAGCTCCTGAAGGGATTCGAGTCGTTGATTTGGTAGCAAGAGGCCGTTATCCGCATCAAAAACTGTTTAAGCAGTGGAGCTTAGATGATCAAGAGGCGGTCTTTCAAGCGCTGGAAGATACTGGTGTCACCGATTTGGCCGAGAGGCAGGTTGATGAACTATCAGGAGGTCAGAAACAACGAGTTTGGATTGCAATGGTATTAGCACAAAAGACACCGATAGTATTACTTGATGAGCCGACAACTTATTTGGACGTCGCACACCAGATCGATTTGTTGGAGTTGTTCCGCAGCCTCAATAGAGAGAAAAAACACACTATCGTCGCCGTGCTGCATGATTTGAATCAAGCCTGTCGTTATGCGGATCATCTGATTGCATTTGCTGGTGGAGAAATTGTCGCACAAGGGGAACCTAAGTCTTTAATTGACGCCAAACTCGTTAAGCAAGTATTTGGCTTAGATAGCGTTATTATTGATGATCCCGTAAGTCATACTCCATTGATTGTGCCTTTGGGGAAGTAACTCATATGACTTTTTGCTCAGTTTTGATTAACTCCAGAAATTGTTTGTAGATATTTCTAAGTCTTTTTGTACCTAAATGTGGACTATTGGCATTATTTTGGGCTCATGTGCCTTTTTCTTAAGATACATCTTGTTGATATCATTTATTTTTTCTAGCATGTAACTAAGAGAAATGGATTAGAGGCTCTAATGATAATCTGGTTACAACTCAAACGTTGGGTCAAAGCGAATATCTTTGTTTTGAATGGTAAAAACCTACTGTTTACTTTCCTCGGCTACGTGTTTTTATCGTGGTCGACATTGTATTTAGCGGGTGAAACGGACTTAACCAACTCGTTTACTACATTTGCATACTATTTAGTCGTGACGGCTTCTACAGTTGGTTATGGCGATTTGTCACCGACGACGGAAGCGGGGCGATGGATTGTTATTTTGTTTGTTATCCCTGGAGGGCTCAGCCTTTTCGCTGCTTTACTGGGTAAGGTGGCAACAGAAGGTGTTGAATATTGGCGAGCGGGCTTGTTAGGTAAAAGGAGAGTTAGAGTGGAAAACCACATTTTGATGTTGGGGTGGAATGAACAAAGAACCATTCATCTCATCCGTATGCTGCAACATGAAGAAACGGGCAAGCGACCAATCGTATTATGTACGCGTTCAGATATCGAAAATCCGTTACCCGGTGAGATCAATTTCGTTAAGGTAAACAGCTACACCGATGGTAAAGAGATGGAGAAAACGGGCATTGAGTCAGCCAGCTGTATTCTTATTGATAACCCCGAAGACGACATCACGCTGTCTGCAGCGCTTTATTGTGCGAACCGAAACCCTAAGGCTCATCTTCTGGTTTACTTTAAAGATGAGGCGTTGAGCGATTTACTGCATCAACATTGCCCAAACTCTGAATGTATTCCGGCAGTGGGTGCCGAAATGCTGGCTAAAGCTGCGGTTGATCCCGGTTCAAGTGCACTTCATCAAGAGCTTTTAAGTTCAACCAGGGGTATGACACAGTATTCGACGTATTACCCTAAAGATGCCGAACCTGTAACCGTCGCGCCTATTTTCTCTGTATTCAAAGAGAAGTATAAAGCAACGCTGATCGCAATTGATACGGGGAGTGGTATAGAGCTTAATCCGGAGTTAGACCAAGTTGTCAGCAGCGGCACTAAGTTGTTTTACATTGCCGATGAGCGAATTGATCATTTCGATTGGAAAGGCTTTTAGACGGCTATTTAGTCTCTCCTGAAGCGAAAGAAGGCCTCATTATGAGGCCTTCTTACTATCGTTCGAATATAGCGCAGCTTATTTCTTTTATATCTCTCGCTTTAGAGAGAATGGAAAATTATTGAGCTTCGGCTAATGCGATACCGCGTTGCGTTAACCCGCAAAGCATCACTGGCACAGCATTAAAGATCTCTTCAAATTGCTCAAGGCCTTCGATGCCTTGTTCTGCAAGCGTAGCAATGGAAGTTTCTGGATCGTAAAGCATGCTTAGTGAAAGCAACACGCCGCCGACCAATGCGTTGTCTTCGCTGTCTTCGGGCATCAGTGTTTCCCAATCATCACGGGCTATCTGCCAACCTTGAAGTAAGCCTTCACAAAAATCGCGAGCTGCTGTATTTACAACTTCTGCATCATCTAATTGACAAGCTTCAGGCCATACCCAAGTACCTTCGATCAGTTCTGGTCGGGTTTTGTTCCAAAGCGCGATGATAACTTCAATGTAGCTTTCCAGCTGTTCACCGTCGGTAAAAGGCGCGACTTCTTCGCCACCCCAAAGGAATGGTAGCCATTCATGAGGAGTTAACACATTTGGAGCTGCTGCCATTGCAGTGACAAAGCCCATGGTTTTGTGTTCTGTGATTAGCTTTCCTTCCAACTCTGGAAGCGCAAGAATATCTTGTAAAGTCAAAGTGAGGTACCGTAAAAGGGAACATATTTGTGCTTATAGTACCAATGAACTTGCGCCAATCAAGCTTCATCTAAAAACGCTTGATGTCATTAGTGATAAACACTAGGTTAAACAGAAAAGAAAATAACAAGATAATTATGCAAATACGCTCGTCTCTCAAGAAAAAAAGTATGGTAGCGCTTGGTGTATACCTCGCAATGTTCATTGCTATTGTCGGTAGTGTGACGTATTACGTCGTAGAATCTCCTGTACGCGCTAAGTTGCAACAAAACCTCGACTTACGTACACAACTGTTATCGGAATTGATTACAGCACCCCTCGGCAGCTCTCAAGGTTTTGTTGATAGTTTGGTTGGTTTCGCTCAGGCGCAGCGCAGTGATACTGATGTTATACCGTTATTTATTAAGTCAATGTTGGCGGCGAGCGATGACACGATCGTCAGCGCAGGCATTTGGCCAGAACCGCATGCATTGGATTCTGATAAAATCCTTAACAGTTATTTTTTCAACAAAGCCGACGATGGTGATATTGACCAGCTCTTTTCTTATAACAACCCCAAAAATGCGCCTTATCAAAACGAATATTGGTATACATCTGTAGTAAACAAAGCGCAGGGAACCATTGCATGGAGCAATGTGTATATTGACCCATATACACATGTTCAAATGATCACAGCATCTTCACCTTACTATTACGATGGAACTTTTGCAGGTGTCGCGACGGTGGATCTCTCACTCGAAGAGTTACTCGGCTTTATCAAGAACCATGCGGAAGAATACAACCTTGGTATTACTCTAAGAGACAAACTCAACCAAGTGTTGGTTTCTCATAACTTCAATCTCGTTGATGGGATTTATATTAGTAGTAACCAATTTGGAGAGTTTGGATGGCAAGTGGATGTCGTCAACTCAAAATCACGAGTAGCAGACGAAGTGTTTCGTCAGGTAATGAGCGTTGAAGGCGGTATTGTGCCGCTGTTATTATTGTGTGTCATGGCAGGTTATTACTTACTGAACCGCTATTTGATAAGCCCAATCACAACGATTGCCGCCCAAGTTGATAGTTCTAAAGCGGGCGAGATCATCGATGTTGACTACTCAAGTGATGATGAAATCGGACATTTGATCAAAACCTTCAACGAAAAAACCATCTATCTCGAAGCTGAGAAGGTTAAAGCTCAAGCATCAACCAATGCCAAAACGGCCTTTCTTGCGACCTTGTCACACGAAATTCGTACACCGATGAATGGTGTATTAGGAACGGCTCAGATCTTACTGAAAACCCCTTTGAGCACAGAGCAAGAGAAGCATCTTAAGAGCCTGTATGATTCGGGTGATCATATGATGACGTTACTCAATGAAATTTTGGATTTTTCAAAGATAGAGCAGGGTCGGTTAGATCTGGATGAAACACGATTCCCGCTTGATTCAATCATAGGTAGTATCAACAGTGTCTATTACACATTGTCTTCCGAGAAAGGGCTTCAATTCAAAGTGTACTCCGAAGTGCCTTCTGGCCGTTGGTACTTCTCAGACAAAGCACGCCTTCGCCAAATTTTATTTAACCTCTTAAACAACGCAGTCAAGTTTACCTCTCGAGGCTTTGTCGAGGTATATCTTAAAGAAGTAGTAGAGGGAAGTGACACCTACCTTAGTATTCGAGTTCGCGACACCGGTATTGGTATATCTAAAGAAGCACAAAAACGTATTTTTAAACCGTTTGAACAAGCTGAGTCTTCGACTACAAGACGCTTTGGCGGTACTGGTCTCGGGTTAGCGATTGTGAAGAAAATTGCCCAATTGATGGAGGGCAGTATTAGCGTCACCAGTGAAGAAGGGATAGGCACCAGCTTCGATGTTCGCTTGAAGATTAAGCCTTGCCAGCCTGGCGAAATAGAGAGTTTGCCACATAAGAAGTTAGATTACTCTGGCTTGAAGGTACTGATTGTCGAAGATAACCGAACCAATACCGTCATTATTGAAACCTTCATGAGCAGTAAAGGCTTCACTTGTAAGAGCGTCGAAAATGGTGAACTTGCGATACAAGCCGTGGTGGCTGAGCGCTTTGATCTGGTATTAATGGATAACCATATGCCAGTGATGGACGGCGTTGAATCAACCACTGCAATTCGAGCTTTGATAGGCGAGATATCATCGGTACTGGTGTTTGGTTGTACGGCTGATGTCTTTAAAGAGACTCGCGAACGTATGCTTGGTGCGGGTGTGGATTATATTATTGCCAAGCCGATTGATGAGCGTGAGTTGGATGATGCGTTATTCCGCTATTCAAACAAGCTTTACCAATACCATGAAGTTAAAGTTCATGATCTTGATAGCCTAGATGTAGAAAAAAACGATTCGCAAAGTAACAGCGAGTCACTACCTAAACCTGATCTACGAAACAAAGATAACACCGAAGAGCTACTCGTCACGCTGTACGTTGCGCTCGAAGATAATAACTTAGCGCTGATTAAGTCTGCATTAGAGAGCTTGCGTGTTCATGCTGAACCTATGAATAATGCAAAGCTCACAGATCACGTCGATAAAGCTTTAGAGCAGGTTTCTCTCGGTTTCACTCCTGAACAAGAAATCATCAATAGCATTACGGTAAATCTTCCTATGGCATAGTTGTTGTTTAATTACGGAAATATAATAACAAATCGCTCGTTATTTGACCTTTGTGGGTTTTGTTGGTGGAAGTGACTGCTTTTAAAGTGGTTTTTGGTTGTTAATTTACAACTTTATTTTTAATTTGGAATGTATGACTGCTTATATTGTGATTTAATAGTGACATTATCTGGCTAGGTGTAATCTAGCCTTGTTTATGTGTTGTTAAATCACTAATTAAGTAGTGATATATTTTAGGTTTATCGTCAATGAAGTCTCGTGGTCCATTCTGTATTCGAAACGCAGCTGCGGATACATTCGCTATGGTCGTTTTCTGTTTTATTTCTGGAATGATTGTTGAAGTGTTTATTTCTGGTATGACGTTTGAGCAGTCTCTTGCTTCTCGAACGTTATCTATTCCGGTAAACATAGCTATCGCTTGGCCTTATGGAGTCTTTCGTGATTGGTTCTTGCGTAACGGCGCAAAGCTTTCACAAAGCTCATTGATGAAAAATTTGTCTGACTTGGTGGCGTACGTGTTATTCCAGTCACCTGTGTATGCCGGTATTTTATTGGCAGTAGGTGCTTCGAGCGACCAGATTGTTACGGCTGTCACCAGTAACGCTGTTATCTCATGTGGTATGGGCGTGCTGTACGGTTATTTCTTAGATATGTGCCGTAAATGGTTTAGAGTTCCGGGCTACTATCAACAAGCTTAAGAAAAGCAACAAGCGTAAGTACAACGATAGAATGAAATTTGGTTTGTTTTTGATCTAATGAGTTAATTTGTAATCGAACAAACTGAAAAAGGCACTTTTTTTGATAATGCCTCTTGACCAAAGCAAGCAGAATCAATAAAGTAGCGCCTCGTTGAGTGACAAGCTCAACACACAATTTGTGGAAGGATGGCTGAGTGGCTTAAGGCGCTCGCCTGGAAAGCGAGTATACGTTTATAGCGTATCTGGGGTTCAAATCCCCATCCTTCCACCACTATTCAAAACCCTAGCAGAAATGCTGGGGTTTTCTCGTTTTAGAGCACCTATATTTTATCTCTATCTCTATCTCTATCTCTATCTCTATCTCTATCTCTATCTCTATCTCTATCTCTAGCCCAAAGTCCTTTGCCTAGTTATCACGCCTTCCAACGCTATTTATGACCACTTGCTTACTGTGATTGGTATTATACCAATCGTAGTAAATAACTGGTCACCCTAGCTTGTTAAAAACCTCGATAACTTCGTTAGAATTTTTGATTGTAGAATAACTACTTATCGAAAAATTCTGCCTTGTTCTCAAGCTTTTTTCCTACGCTATGTTTGATCACTTATTTACTGTGATTGGTATTACTCAAGTGAAAGCCGAACTTCAAAGGTGCCATGTCATCGAAAATGTTTCGTTAAGCGGTTTAAAACAGGTTCTTTAAGCTCTTTCCATCTGTCTATCAAGAGTAGATCGAATAAACGAGCATGAGCCTTTAGCTGCCTTGAAGTGACTCGGTGCACAAGTTAGTAAGTGTAAATACGTTCTTGATAAAATGGGATACATGTTCGCAGCCAATTTGTGAGACGCTTGATCTAGTGTCAGTCGAATCACAAGGAAGTTGAATGCATCACTTTAATATCCGCGCTCTTGAGTATTTAAACGCGTTGTCTAAGTATGGCTCATTGCGTAAGGCATCCAAGATGATGAATGTTGACCCTGCTGCGATGAGCAGAATGCTGACCCAGCTCGAAGCGCAAGCGGAAATGAAAGTTTGGGAACGCAACAACCGCCAATCACTGTTAACTGAGGCGGGTAATGAGCTGCTGCATTACTATCGTTCCATTGTTCGTGGAGAGGCTGCAGTGCTTACTCGACTAGCCAAGCTTAAAAACCTCAAAGGAGGCAGTGTCAGTATTGCCATCGGTGAAGGGTTTATTACCAACTTGGTGTCAAAGCCGATGCAAACCTTTATGACCCGTTATCCTGATATCAACCTTTCTATTGAAATTGCTGGGGCATTGGACGCGGTCAAGATGTTGGAAGATCAACAGATAGATTTCGCAATAACCTATGCTTCTGCTCCACATCCTAAGCTGCACTCCCACGTTGAACGTAGCCATCCGCTCGAATTGATTGCTCCGAAGGGGCACTTCCTTACGATGAAAGAAGCGCCAGTGGTAATGCAAGATATTCAAGACGCTTCTCTTGCCTTGATCGATAACTCGACCGGTATGGGGAGGCTGGTAAAGCAGGCTGAACAAATTTCCCACCTTACCTTGCAGCCAAAGCTTCAAACCAATTCGGTGACCGCACTGACTAACTTTGTATCAGCAGGATTGGGCGTCACCTTTATGCCTAAGCTCACTGTGATCGATGAAATAAAGTCAGGACAGATTGAAGTGGTTGCGACCGAGTTGGAGATGCTATCGAAGGCGACGGTTAAGGTTCAATCTTTAAAAGGCCGCGCACTCACGCTACAGGCCGAAACCTTGTTAGATTTCTTACTTGAAAACGCCACTTTCTTGAGTCATGACGCTTACAATATCTAAGAATAGTAGATTTACTTAGCGACTCCTTCTAAGCGTCCAAATACCGCCAATATCACAGTTCCAAACTGCCGAATTCGTTTTTAAGTTGAATTGAGTTTTTGTCAACGCACACTCTATTGATAAGTCAACATACGCGGAATAAGTTACAAATTATTAACGAAACGAGTTTTAGACTGACAGCTGTGTTCGACAGATTTTGGCTTTGTCGGGCATTAGGGGAAGAGAATGGAAGTTATTGTAATTGGTAGCGGTGTTATTGGGTTAACCAGTGCTTGGTACCTGGCGAAAGAAGGTCATACAGTGACGGTTATTGATCGTCAAGATAGCAGTGGCAAGGAAACCAGCTTTGCGAATGCAGGGCAAATTTCTTACGGATATTCTTCACCATGGGCGGCACCGGGGATTCCGTTGAAAGCAATGAAATGGCTTACCCAAGAGCATGCGCCTCTAAAAGTGAAGCCGTCACTTTCTCCTGAATTAGTTGCTTGGGCGACTAAGATGTTGGCCAACTGTAATGAAGCCAAGTACGCCATGAATAAGTCACGCATGTTAAGAGTGGCAAACTTCAGTCGAGAGTGTCTTACTCATCTAAGAACCAGTGAAGATTTAGCTTATGAGGGCAGGCAGAAAGGCACCTTGCAAGTATTCAGAAGCGAGAAGCAACTCGATGCTATTCAGCAGGATATGAAGCTATTAACAGAGAGTGGGATCGAACACTCGCTGTTTGATGTTGACCAGTGTCTGTCAGTGGAGTCGGGTTTAGCGGACGTCAAAGACAAGCTGGTGGGCGGCTTATACTTACCTCATGATGAAACCGGTGATTGCCATCAGTTCTGTTTAACCTTGACTGAGAAAGCCAAGCAACTCGGTGTTAGGTTCGTGTTTGATACTGAAGTGGTAAGTTTGAATCATCAGAATCAAACCATTGAGAGTATTACAACGACTCAAGGCGAGTTCAAAGCGGACGCTTACGTGGTCGCTTCAGGAAGCTATTCTCGAGAACTGTTGAAACAAGTCGACTTGTCTATCCCGGTTTACCCAGTGAAAGGGTATTCGTTAACACTACCGATCGTGAATGTAGATAAGTCACCAACTTCGACTGTGATGGATGAAACCTACAAGGTAGCGATGACGCGATTTGATGATCGTATTCGCATTGCAGGGACGGCAGAACTTGCGGGGTTTAATTACCTGATTCCAGAAAAACGCAAAGCTACCATTGATATGGTGATTAAAGATCTTTTCCCACAGGCGGGGGATTTCTCTAAGGCTGAATATTGGACTGGGTTAAGACCAATGACACCAGATGGTACGCCTATTATCGGCAAGACGCCTATCAAGAACCTATTTACCAATACAGGTCATGGAACATTAGGTTGGACAATGGCATGTGGCTCAGGAAAGATCTTAGCAAGCATAGTCAGTGGCTCTGCCTGTGATATTAAATCTGATGACTTAAGTATCCATCGTTATTTGTAGCGGCATGACACCGTGTTAACTTAAGTCACCCCATTCTTAAACTGTAGAATGGGGTTATGGGTTCTCAAGGAGAAGATTATCTGGTGGTGGTTTCTAGTACATGGGTAAATCTATCCCACGATTTCTGGTCAGCTTCTTGTTGATAGTTGTTTGAGCCGAATACGGTAAAGGCATGTGGCGCACCACTGTAGGTGATCATTTCATGCGGAACCTTGCTTGATTCAAGTTGAGCTGCGAGGCTTCCAAAGTCGTGCATTGAGATCATGGCGTCTGCTGTACCATGGAACACGACAACTGGAGCTTTTGTCTCAGAGTAGTCTTGTCCTTTAGGTGTCGATAAACCGCCATGGAAGGTGACATAAGCTTTCGATGGGATGCCAGCACGAGCGGCTTCTAAAACGGCTGCGCCACCAAAACAGTAACCCATCATCACGTTGTTATCTAAGTTACCACCAAGCCTTTTCGCTTCCTTCGCTCCCGCATTAAGCAGTGCACGCATTTTTTCTCTGTCTTTATACAACTCGCCTGTGTGTTGTTTTTTGTCTTTCACTTCGGTAGGGCGAATGCCTTTACCAAATAGGTCGATGGCGAACACGTTGTAACCGAGTTCGTTGAGCATCTCAGAACGTTTCTTTTCGTAATTAGTTAAACCATCCCAATCGTGTACTAATAGCACTAAAGGCGCTTGGTCACTGGCTTCACTCCAATAACCTTCGTAATCCATACCATCGACTTGGTAAGTGATGTTTTCTCCTGAAATCGCAGAGAAGGGCAGTAAAACTGAAAACAGGCCGAGCGTAGTGATTGTTCGCATGCGTGATTCCTTTCGATGACAATTGATGTTCCAATCGAAAGTATAGATAACGCGATGATTCTCGCCAGATTTCAGTTTATAACTTGAATAGCTAAACTGGAGAATAAAGGAAAAAAATTACCAAGATGTGTTGGTTTTGCTAATGCTCATCTCCGGATACTTCCGCTGATAGCGCGGCAACATCGATTCATTGCCTAAGATGCCGCCTTGATGAATATAGATGATGGTCTTAGTTGGGTTGTCTTGTTGCCACTGTACTAAGCATTGCCACATCAAAGGGTCATAGAGCAGGTCAAACTCAATGTCAGTTTGCTCTTGCAGGTCTAACCAAGTTTGATAATCCTGCTGATACAACTTACCAAAATGGTGTTTGGTTTTGAGCGGTAAAATCTGTGGGTGATCGGATTCGCCAAGTTCATCGAATTGCTGAGTTAAATAGTCATTACCACCTACACACGCACAGGTTAACACCGGGATATTGTGTACTTTTAAATGCTTATGTAGATACAGAGCCGTACTGCCTGTACCAGCGGGTAGTGCCACCACAAAATCGTGTTTGTTTTCGAAGCGCGTCCAGCTGAGTATTTCCATCGCCAGTTGCTTCACGCCATATTCTGAAAGCTGAGAACGTCCACCTTCAGGTAACACAATACAATCGGAACCTGGTTGCCTTATTTGTCCAATATACGCTTGTGGATGAAGCTCAGAGCCTGTTTCTTTGACTGAAATAACCTTAGCCCCAAGATCGATAGCGCCACGGTAGTTGCCGAGTGGGCGTTCTTGTAGCCATTGAGGAAGGTGGTCGACGTAAAACTCAAGCGTCCAGCCTTTGATTTTTGCAAGTGCGGCTAGCGAGAACAAGGAGTTAGCTTGAGCGGACCCATAGCTTATTAGAGTGGTGGTGTTTGGGTGATCGTCTTCCAGTAGCTTCATGAACTTTCTGGCTTTGTTGCCGCAAAAGTGGGAGTGAAGCTTATCGTCTCGCTTTAAGAAAAAGGTGTGATCGTTGTATTGATGCTGAGTTACAGGGCTATTATTTAGTTTCATCGCACTTAGATAAAATGCTGACTCAAGAGCCAGCATTTTTAAATCAAAAAGGACTACTGAGTATCTAGTAGCTAGCGAGTGCTGTAAACCAACTAAATCAAGTTTTCATAGAGTATTGAGCTTCGTATTACGAGTTTGCTTGCTTTAATGTGGATAAGGAGGAATCTGTCTGAAAGGCGATTCTTGCAGTACACCCTCCAGAGTTGCGATTGACCAACTCAAAGTCCCAATGGAAGCGCTGGCACAAGTCGTCGACAATCAATAAACCTAATCCATGACCATTCGGATTGTACTGTTCCTGAAGGCCTTCTCCTTGGTCTTCAATTACCAGATTGTCTTGTGAGAGAGTGATGCTCACTGTGCCACTATTGGTCGCTGCAATCGCATTTCTCAACAAGTTGCCAACCAACATGTTCATGATCGCACTGGTGGCTTGAATTATAGGCTCAGATTGAATGAGTAGGGATATTTCGACTGCTTTCTCATTTGCTTGTAACGTATTTTTGGAAACGATGGTCTCTAATTCTTGCTGGCTAAACAAGCGCAGCGGTGCATCGTCACTATTTCTTTCGTAACGAACTAGGCCAAGCAAAGCATCGACCATCTCAGACATCTGAACAATGGCTTCATCAATGCGTTCAACCTGCCGAGATTGAAACTCGGTGGTTTCGCTTCTTAATAGCAATTTATTCGCACCACGAGCAACGGTTAGTGGTGTTCTTAACTCATGGCTTGAGTATCGAGCAAAGGCTTGTTCACGCTTGACCAAGGAATTGATTTCTCGACGATACTGATTCAGTTGATCGGTTAGCTGACGAAATTCAACTGCCGCATCATCGCTCACACCGAACTCTTCGTTGAGATTGAGTTTATTCGACTCAAGTTGCTCAGACAGAGAGTTGAATGGTTCAATCAGTCGTTTTGAGAGTCGATAGAGCAGAGCACCAAAACTAAAAATTAAGATAGAAAGTAACGTGAGCACAAAGGCGGTCGCGTACACAAGTTCAGAAATAGCAAATTCAACACGGTCTATTTCGGAAAGTAGGATTATTGGGTGGGTTTTTCCTTTGTCAGAATACTCGCCAACATAGACCATTCTTGACTCTGGCTCTTCGCCGATCTCTCCGAGAAAGCTCTCTTTATTTGCAATGAGCTTATAATATTCGGGAGGTACGAATGACGGGTCGTTATAGGCGACTGTCAGATCATCAATTCTTAACTCACCACTTTCTCCGGCTTGAAATAGCTCGACGGCGTAATTGCGGTCAATCAAGATGCGTCTTTCACCGACCCGGTCTTCAGACATGTAGAGCGCGACAATAAAAACGACATAGACGAACGCAGACACAATCACGGCCATTAGCCCAAAGAAAACAGCTAAGCGGCCGGTGAGGGTTTTAGTGCTTGTCAGAAAGTTGGAAATCAATTCGATGACTCCAAGCGGAATCCTATTTTAGGAACCGTAATCAACATTTGACTGTCAAAAGGCTTGTCGAGTTGATTTCGTAATTGATAGATATGACTGCGCAGCACATCATTATTGGGTTCATCTTCTTCCCATAATTTGTAGGAGATATCTTCACGAGTCACCACTTCTGGTGCGTTTTGGCAGAGCATCTCAAGTATGGTGTAAGTGGTTGGGTTTAGCGCAAGAAGCTTATCTTGGCGGTAAGCTTTACGGGTTTTTTGGTCGATGGTGAGTTCACCGAACTGAAGTTTTGAAGAGGCTACTTTTCCGCGGTAACGACGAACTAGTGCGTTCATTCTTGCTTCTAAAATATCCAAATCAAAAGGCTTGGTTAGATAGTCATCGGCACCATGCTCAAACCCTTTCAACATATCATCGCGGCTATCTAGCGCGGTCAGCATCAAAATAGGTGTCGCGTTGCCTTGGTCTCGCAATTTATTACAAACCGTGAGGCCGTCCATTCTTGGCAACATCAGATCCAATATGATGATATCAAATGAGTTTTCCAACGCGAGTTGCAGGCCGAGTTCGCCGTTGTCCGCATAATCGAGTTCCATACCAATACACTCAAAATAATCAAACAAGACACCTGCGATTTCACGGTTATCTTCGACTAATAGAACTCGTTTCATTTTGATTCTCATACAGAAATAGACGGTAACATTATCCTGAGTGAGCGTGAAAAATATGTCAATAACATAACTTTCACTTATGGGAGGGTAGATTGGGTTCAGATTAAAAAATAGAAGAACGTATTATGTCTGAACTTCATATAAGCCGCCCTAAGATATCTACATCGCAGATCAACCCTGCGGTTTCTCTGTCTATCATTGTGCCTTTTTACGATGAACAAGAGGTATTGGAAGAGTTCCACTCTCGCCTTACCAAGGTGCTTGATAGCTTGCCCATCAAGAGTGAAATCGTTTATGTCGACGACGGTAGCAAAGACAGCAGCTTGGAGTTGGTGAGTTCATTCACTTCAATCAATAGCTCAATTTCTGTTATCGGTTTAAGCCGTAATTTTGGCAAAGAATCAGCGATGAGCGCAGGCCTTGAGCACTGTCGTGGACAAGCGGTGATTTTGCTAGACGCTGACTTACAAGATCCACCTGAGCTTATCCCGCAAATGATTGCCAAGTGGCGCGAAGGTTATGACGTCGTCAATATGCAGCGCAGGCAGCGTGATGGTGAAACATGGTTTAAGAAGTTTTCAGCAGCGAGCTTTTACAAAGTCATGAACGTGGCTGCGAAGATTGATGTTCCTGAGAATGTGGGTGATTTTCGACTGTTAAGCCGAGAGGTTGTCGACCATATCAATCAGCTTCCAGAACGTAACCGCTACATGAAAGGCATTTTTTCATGGCCGGGTTTCCGACAAGCGACACTCCAATTTAAGCGTGATGCTCGCTTCTGTGGCGAGACCAAGTGGAACTATCTGAAACTCATCGGATTGGCGATGGATGGCATCACATCATTCTCTATCCGCCCACTGCGTATTGCGACGGCAGTTGGTGGATTAGTGGCGCTTACTGCTTTCGTGTATGGCGTCTTCATCGTGTTCAAAACCATGATGTTTGGTGAGCCAATTACGGGTTATCCGTCAATGATGGTCGTGCAACTTGGACTTGGCGGAATCCAACTGTTGAGTATTGGTTTAATGGGGGAGTACATAGGTCGTATTTTCATCGAAACCAAGAATCGCCCTCTTTATCTGATCCAATCGGTCGTTGATACACCCGCATTGAAAACACATTTTAAATTAGAGGAATCAGCATGAGTCTGAACAGAACGCATCTATGGTATTTGTTGGCTTTTGCACTAGTTTTAAGGCTTTTATCTTTGGCGACTTATCCGTTAATGGACACCACTGAAGCGCGCTATGGAGAAATGGCTCGCTTGATGGTAGAAACTGGCAATTGGTTAACCCCTCAGTTTGATTACGGTATTCCTTTTTGGGGTAAGCCACCGTTGTTCACATGGATGAGTGCTGCTGGTATTGAGTTGTTCGGCTTGAGTGAGTTTGCTGTGCGTGCTCCGCATTGGTTAGCTGGTTTCGCGACGATTCTATTGGTCGCGTATCTGGCGAAGCGTACGGGACAAAGTGCCTTAGTGGCGGCTGTTGTATTGGCAACATGTGGGATTTTCTCTATCGCCGCGGGTGCTGTGATGACCGACATGGCGTTAACGTTAGCCATGACCATCGCGATGCTGGGCTTTTACTTATGTTGGCTCGGTGGAGAAGACTGTAAAGGCGAAGGAAGTGAGAGAACCAACAAAACCTGGGGTTACGTTGGATTTGTAGGCTTGGCGTTGGGCTTGCTTGCAAAAGGTCCTGTTGCGATTGTGATCATGGGTATCGCAGTATTCCCTTGGTTGCTATTACAACATGGTATCTTTGGGGCTTTTAAAGTGTTGTGGCAACGCTTTCCACTGTTGTCTGGTTTAGGTGTCATGCTGGCGATTGCCTTGCCTTGGTACATTATGGCTGAAATGGCTACTCCGGGCTTTATTGATTATTTTATTGTTGGCGAACACTTTAAGCGTTTTGTTGTGAGTGGTTGGGAGGGCGATTTATACGGTTCTGCTCATGATGAAACCAGAGGCATGATCTGGGTGTTTTGGATTCAGGCCGCTGCGCCGTGGTCGATTGTATTACCTATTTTAACTTTCGCTCGTCGCAAGAAAATTGCAGAAATTAATACTGAAAATCGCGGCTTGTTTTCATTTCTTGTCTGTTGGTTGATTTCGCCACTGCTTCTTTTCACCATGGCGGGCAATATTCTCCCTGCGTACGTACTGCCGGGGATTCCAGCCCTTGGGATGCTGGTTGCTATACTTGTGGTGGAAAAAGATAAGAAGTGGTTTTCGAGTGTGGCTTTGGTGCTACCTGTGCTGTTAATGATTGCGATGGTTTACCTGAACTTAGGGAAGGCGAACGAGAAAAGTGACCGTATTATTTTTGAACAGATTACGGATTCTGCGCCAAGTTTTTATGTGGGTAAAAGACCATTCTCAGGGCAATTTTACAGTCATGGGCAAGCGAAAAAGCTTCTTGATATCGAGCAACTAAATGGCATCGATAAATTCTATTTGATCGGCCATAAAGCGGAAGTGGAAATTAAGATCAAAGAGAACGCATTAACGTGTATTTTGGAACCGACGGTCAAGATCAAGCGTGCTCTGTTCAGCTGCCATCACCAGAGCAACACACCAAATTTTTCGTTGAATCATATTGAAAGTGAAAATGATGTTCAGCGTTAACTCAAGGCTACGAATGTTCAATGACAAGCTTCAATCACATAGCCAAAGACTACAGTCCCACCACAAGATGGTTCGATTTGCTGTGGTTGGTGTTGGTGGGTTTGTTGTTGATTGTTTGGTTTTTGCATTGCTGCATTATGTTGTTGGGCTGCCTTTAATGATGGCGCGAATTAGCTCCTTTATTGCTGCTGCAACGACGACATGGTTGGGTAATCGTATACTGACTTTTGAATATAAAGGGCGAGGTCATTGGTCTGAGAAGCTGATTCAGTGGCAAAAGTTTATGTTTACCGCATCAATATCAGCGGTACCTAATTTGCTGTGCTTTAAGCTGATGACGGAATTGCTTCCTACCTTTATCGGAGCTGTTTTTATCGCAATGGCAGTGGGGACTCTTGTCGGAATGGTCACCAATTACCTATTTAGCCAGTATTGGGTGTTTACGCGTTAGATAAGTAGGTAACCCCCTTGGTATCTACGTGGCTAAGGAGCTAGCCATTGGCAACGGGCACAAAAAAGCGCAGCTAAAAAGCTGCGCTTTGTGTTTTTACCATAGCGAAGTCAATGGGTTGCTGTCTTAACGTTGTGCTGCGCGTTGGCGATTCTTGCCGTTACTCACAGGTTTACCACCTTGACCATTACCCGCTTTGTTACGGTTTGGCTTGCCATTCCCGCCGCCATTGCCTTGAGATTGCTGACTAGCAGGGGCTTTTTTGATAAAGCCCGTCGCTGGTTTATGCGCGTTACCATTGCCGTTCTGCTTTCCGTTGCCCTGATTGCCATTACCTTGGCTACCCGTTGGCTTCTTACCGCCCGGTTTTGGCTTATTGCCACCTGGCTTAGAATGGTTACGTGGGCTTTCGCCACCAAGACCTGGTTGAGACTTACTGTGCTTAGTCGCAAAGCGCTGTGAGCCGTGACGACCAGACTTACGACGCTGCGCCGGTGTCTGAGCTTCAAAATCTTCTTCTGGTACTAGACAGTTTGCTTTGTCACCAATTAGGTGTTTTTTACCCATGCTGATCAGCGCTTCACGGATGATCTTCCAGTTTTCAGGATCGTGGTAACGAAGCAGCGCTTTATGCAGACGACGTTGACGATCACCTTTCGGTACAGGAACATCTTCACGCTTCTTATATTTCACGCGTTTCAGAGGGTTGGTCTCTGAGTAGTACATCGACGTTGCATTACACATTGGCGATGGATAGAAGTTCTGTACTTGGTCACACTCGTAGTTGTGCTTTTTCAGCCACATTGCAAGGTTAAGCATGTCTTCATCTTCTGTGCCCGGGTGAGCAGAGATGAAGTAAGGAATTAGGTACTGTTTCTTACCGGCTTCAGCGCTGTATTTCTCGAACATCTCTTTGAAACGATCGTAAGTGCCCATACCCGGCTTCATCATCAGATCCAGTGGGCCTTTTTCAGTATGCTCTGGAGCAATCTTCAAGTAACCACCAACGTGGTGAGTCACAAGCTCACGAACGTATTCTGGAGATTCAATCGCTAAGTCGTAACGTACACCAGAAGCGATCATGATCTTCTTAACGCCCGGTACTTTTCTCGCAGAGCGGTACAGGTCGATGGTGTGTTGATGGTCTGTGTTTAGCTTTTCACAGATTTTCGGGAACACGCATGATGGACGACGACAGTTAATTTCTGCTTTAGGATCTGAACAACCTAAACGGTACATGTTCGCCGTTGGGCCGCCCAAATCAGAAATAGTACCGGTGAAGCCCGGCACTTTATCTTTAATGTCTTCGATTTCATCCAAGATAGATTCTTTCGAACGGTTCTGGATGATGCGACCTTCGTGCTCTGTGATTGAACAGAAAGAACAGCCACCAAAACAACCACGCATGATGTTAACCGAGGTTTTGATCATGTCGTATGCAGGGATTTTCGCTTTGCCGTACATAGGGTGCGGAACACGCTTATAAGCAAGGCCAAACACGTAGTCCATCTCTTCTGTGGTCAATGGAATCGGCGCTTGGTTAACCCAAAGTTCGCGATCACCGTGACGTTGAATCAGAGCACGACCTGAGTACGGGTTTGTCTCAAGGTGCAGAATACGGCTAGCGTGAGCGTAAAGAATACGATCATTGTTTAGCTTTTCGTAACCTGGGATACGAACCGCGGTTGTTTTTGCGTCGTGACGAGAAGGACGAATAGTAATAGGTTGCGCTTTTATTTCTTCTTTTTCGTCTTTCTTAGTATCACACTGGGTTTCAACTTCGTAAGGGTTAACCGGAACGTACGCTTTGTTCGGCTTTTCGATACGAGAAGAGTCAATGATCTTGAAGCCTTCTGGGGCAGCAGGAAGATTGATAGCAGTACCGCGGATATTGGTCAGCGTAGACATGTCTTCGCCATCGGCAATGCGGTGTGCCACTTCAACCAGTGCACGCTCAGCGTTACCAAAAAGAAGAATATCTGCTTTTGCGTCAAACAATACAGAGCGACGAACTTTATCTGACCAGTAGTCGTAGTGAGCAACACGGCGCAAACTTGCTTCGATACCACCAAGAACGATTGGCGTGCCTTTGTAGGCTTCGCGACAACGTTGGGAATAAACTAGAGTTGCACGGTCAGGACGCTTGCCACCTTCGTTGTTTGGCGTATAAGCATCATCGTGACGTAATTTGCGATCAGAGGTGTAGCGGTTGATCATGGAGTCCATGTTACCCGCTGTAATGCCGAAGAATAGGTTAGGTTTACCTAGCTTTATGAAGGCGTCTTTATTGTCCCACTTTGGTTGCGCAATAATGCCCACGCGGAATCCTTGAGCTTCAAGAAGGCGACCAATGATAGCCATGCCAAAGCTCGGGTGATCGACATAAGCGTCACCAGTTACAATAATAATGTCACAGCTATCCCATCCAAGAGCATCCATCTCCTTTCTACTGGTAGGCAAAAAAGGTGCAGTTCCGTAGCACTCGGCCCAGTATTTTTTGTGTTCGTGAATAGGAGTGATATCGCTGTACATATTTCAACCTCTGATTTTTGAGGCGGGAATTATAGCGGCATGAGCCTAGACTAGCCAGTAGAACATGCCCCTGTTAGTTTTGATGTCTTTCGTATTTTTACGGTAAATGGCGACAGAAGAGCCATACATCAGCATAGTTGAAGCCTTGAATCTCGTCTCTAATTTATGATTTTGATTAGTGTTCGCACCAGTTTTTGATATTATTCGCGAAAATAAGTTTGAAGAAGTAGATCCACAATGGTCGAAACGTTATTAGTACAATTTGCTCCGATGCTATTAGGAGCCCAACTGATCTTAACCCTCATCTTAGTGAAAGGGGATATTTGCCCGGGACAACGTGGCCGCATTCACAAGATGTTGCCTGCAATTGGCGTGCTTTGGCTTGCCGTTGCCTCATTAAGAATTGAAGCATTTCTTGTCGTGTTCGCGATCTTTTATTTCTATTCTCAAGTTCAAACCAAGAAGACTCGAGATTCTGGCCCTATTTGGGTGATGTATTTAGCTTGTGGTTTAGCACTGTCATACGTTGCTATACAAGCGACGGAGCAAGCAACCACAGTCGGTATTATTAGCACTTTATTACTCGTGGTTTTATTGGGGGCAGCGTTTGGTCATTTACTGCTGACGATTGCAAGAACACGCTTACAGGCTTTTCACCGTGTTCTGCCCGTTGTTGGTGTGCTGACGGGGATGTTGGTGGTTTTGGCGACGGTCATCAATGTTTACTCTCTGTCTGAAGCTCAATTAGAGCCAATGATTTCAACTCTGCTGTTTAGCTTTGCTTTGCTAATCTCTGCTATCGTGGTGTGGTGTTGGCATTTATTGTTCGTTAAAACCCCTGAAAAGCTTCAGCTGACTATTTCATTGTTGATGTTATTGGCGGCGGCTGTTGGTTTAACGCCAGTTTGGGCGATGTAGGCGGTTACTGATCTCACAAGCCTTTCGGTGTTGAATCGAAAAAGTGTGATCTGTTTTTTAGCGTGGTGTTGGTAAGCGTTCTAAACTCAAATCTAGTCGGTGTGTTCGTTAGGAGTACGGGATGGATTTAAGCAACGTCAAAGGTTTCGATAGCATTATTTTGCTGGGAATCGTGAATGAAAAACTTCGCTTAGAATGCGATAGCTTTGAAGAGCTGATCAGTATGTATGAAATGGATATAGAAAGTGTCGTGGGCAAGCTTGATATGTTGGGCTATCAATACGACCCACTGACTAATCAGTTCAAGTCTTACTCAAGATAAGCTCACAATGAGAGTTTCTTCTATCGTGGATTAACACTCATTACCTGTTGTCGGTATTGGCAATAAAAAAGTCACAGATAATCTGTGACTTTTTTTGTTTCTGGCGCATATCTATCAGGTTCAACGCAGGCATAAACTAACCCAACAACGAGTCTCTTAAACGACCTCAATGCCATCTAGGTGACTCTTACTTTGCTGTCTTGCCGTGCTAAAGAAAGCTTGTAGGTAACGTTTGTCTTTTTCTGAGTTTCTTACCGCTGCGAACAACCTTCTTGAAAGTCCTTTGCCCAATGGTTTACTGGCGATTAACCCTTGTCTTGAAAACTCACTGATTGCCCAATTAGGTAAGGCCGCAACACCTAAACCTGCCGATACCATTTGCACTAACATCAATGTGTTGTCTGCCTGTTTCCATTTCTTTGGTTCAACGCCTGCAGGTTGCAAAAAGTGTTTCACTACATCGAGACGCTGCTTTTGAACCGGATAAGAGAGCATGGTTATATCGCTAAGATCTTGCGGTTCAATACTCGGCTTTTCGGCTAAAGGAGAGTTGATCGCGGTGATCAAACGCATCTCAAAATCGAAAAGCGGTTCGTAGTGGACTTCAGAACGGGGCTGTATATCAGAGGTGATCACCAAATCGAGTTCTCCAGCCATCAAGGCCGGTAGAGGCTCGAACCCAAACCCTGACGAGAAATCTAAGGTCACGCTTGGCCAAGCAACTTGGTATTCCTTCAAAGCGGGCATTAGCCATTGGAAGCATGAGTGACACTCGATCGCCATGTGCAATCGGCCATTCACATCCTCTTTTAGGCTTGCGAGTTCGTTTTCAGCTTTGGCGATTTGTGGCTGTATCTCATCAGCCAGTTTTAACAAAATTTCGCCTTCCGAGGTAAATTTAACCGGCCTTGTTTTACGCAAAAAGAGCTGACCGCCAATACGGGCCTCAAGGTCTTTCAACTGGTGAGAAAGTGCCGACTGAGTCAGATGAAGAGAAGTTGCAGTCGCGGTTAGCGAGCCGCTGTCTCTCAAGGTGGTCAATGTTCGAAGGTGTTTAAGCTCTATCATGAGTATTCCTCATATTCCCTAAGCTAATTCAATATTTCTTAATAATCACCCTACGGTGTTTTCTTTCATTTGTAAACGTCTGGATGTCCAGATGGATTTAATAAATTAGCGGTTAGATTATTAAAGATGAAAATTATTAATAAACAAGATGAATATTTGGACCTTGTTCATCGTTCAGATTAGGGAGATAGTTTAGCCATCCAGACGCCTTTGTTAAAAATATAATCATTACAGGCAGTCTGACCGGAAATTAAAATTATCGAATAAGGAACACACACATGACGACAACAACGCATATTCTTGGCTACCCACGTATCGGTGAAAAACGCGAACTCAAATTCACTCTCGAGAAGTACTGGCGCGGTGAGATCGATCAATCTGAGCTTAAGCAGATCGGCAGTGAATTAAGAAATCGTAACTGGAATGTACAAGCTGACGCGAATCTAAGCTTTGCAACTGCGGGTGACTTCGCATGGTATGACCATGTACTAACTACGACTCTACTTCTAGGTCACGTTCCCAAGCGCCATGCTGGCGGATCAGAAGATGAAAAATCCTTCCCAGATTTAGATACCTTGTTCCGTGTAGGTCGCGGTCAGTCTCAAGTTCAATCTACTTGCTGCGGTGGTTCGCATACGTCGAATGATGTCACTAAAGACAGTTCAGCTGCTTCTGACATGACCAAGTGGTTCAACACTAACTACCACTACATTGTTCCTGAGTTCAGCAAAGATGACTCTTTTGAAGTAAGTTGGCCTCAACTGTTTGATGAAGTGAATGAAGCGATTAAAGCAGGACACAAAGTTAAGCCTGTACTCCTTGGGCCACTCTCTTACTTATACCTAGGCAAAGAAGTGGAAGAAGGGTTTGACCGCTTATCTCTACTTCCTCGCCTTCTTACCGCGTATCAAGCCATTTTGGCAAAGCTCTCAAAGCTTGGCGTAGAGTGGGTCCAAATTGATGAGCCAATCCTGGCTTTGGAGCTTGATAATCAGTGGGTAGATTCATTCAAGCTGGCTTACCAAGTGATTCAAGGCGATGTAAAACTACTACTTACCACTTACTTTGATTCGGTCACAGATACATTAGATAAAATCGTAGATCTGCCTATCAACGGCTTACATATCGACTTAGCAGCAGCACCGCAGCAACTCGATGAAGTGGTTAATAAACTACCGGAAGATTGGGTACTTTCTGCGGGTGCAATCAATGGACGCAATGTGTGGCGAGCTGACTTAGCCGCGCAGCTTGAGTTACTGCAACCTGTGAAAGACAAACTAGGAGATAAGCTTTGGATCGCAAGTTCATGTTCATTGCTGCATAGTCCTGTTGATTTGGAGTTAGAAGAAACGCTCAGCGAAGAAGTGAAGAGTTGGTTTGCCTTTGCAAAACAGAAAGTGACCGAGGTGAGCTTGTTGGGTGCGGCGTTAGACGGCGATCAAAAGGCCATTTTGGCGTGTGAGACTTACAGCCAACCAATTGTTGCCCGTAAGAGCGCGATTCATGTGAACAAGCCACAAGTTCAGGCTCGTATCAATACCATTACCAAAGCACTGGCAGAACGCAGTGCTCCATACGCAGAGCGTGCAGCGCATCAGTCTGAAGTTCTCGGCTTACCGCTGTTACCAACCACAACCATTGGTTCGTTCCCACAGACAGGAGAGATTCGTCTTCAGCGTAGTGCTTACCGAACTGGCAAACTGAATGAAGCGGAATACACAACCGCATTGAAAGGTCATATTGCTGATGCGGTTAAACGCCAAGAAGCCTTAGATTTGGATGTGCTTGTGCATGGCGAGGCGGAACGCAATGACATGGTGGAGTACTTTGCAGAAAACCTAGCAGGCTTCCAAACCACTAAGTTTGGTTGGGTACAAAGCTATGGCTCTCGCTGCGTGAAACCGGCGATTGTGGTTGCGGATATCGAGCGTGAAAAACCAATGACGGTCGAGTGGTCGACTTATGCGCAATCTCTGACCTCGAAACAGATGAAAGGCATGCTGACCGGACCCGTCACTATTCTATGTTGGACATTCCCTCGTGAAGACATCTCACGCAAAGAGATCACTAACCAACTGGCGTTTGCTCTACGTGATGAAGTGTCTGATTTACAAGACGCAGGTATTAACATTATCCAAATCGATGAGCCTGCTATTCGCGAAGGTTTGCCTTTGAAAAAACGCGACCATGCAGAGTACTTAGAATGGGCAGTGGATGCCTTTAAGATCTCAGCGGCGAGTGCTAAACCAGAAACTCAGATTCATACCCATATGTGTTACAGCGAGTTCAACGAGATCATTGATTCAGTGGCCGCGCTAGATGCCGATGTGATTACCATTGAGACCTCTCGCTCGAACATGGAATTGCTGAAAGCGTTTGAAGAGTTTAACTATCCGAATGCGATTGGACCTGGCGTTTATGATATTCACTCGCCAAACATCCCTTCAGAAGAGTGGATTGTAGATTTACTTAAGAAAGCGGCAGAAAAAATACCTGCAGAACGTTTGTGGGCAAACCCTGATTGCGGATTAAAGACTCGTAACTGGGCAGAGACAGAAGCGGCACTTACTAACTTAGTTTCGGCGACGAAGACACTGCGTAAAGAGTGGGGATCCGCTGAGGCATAATTTAGTCTAAGATTTGATTGACCCTCTAATCCACGATGAACCACAAAAAAGGCCTCGCATTTGCGAGGCCTTCTGGTTTTATGCTTGTTCGAATATCGAATCTAGCTGCTGCTCTGGCAAGTCTCTTTGCTGATCAGCTTTTCAACCATCAGTTGTCCGCGCGTATTGCGAATCTTGATGTTGTAAGCTAAGCCCATGTCGAGGTTAGCTCTTACTTCAGAGTTGGTGCAGTAGCTATTCACACTCATATCTACAACTTGGTTTAAAGGCTTAGCACCTTTTGCATCTTGGTTGTAGATCATCATGATTTCGACGACAGTATTTTTTGCTAGCACACGCATGATAGAGAGTGGACCATACTCAATAGGCAGGCCGGCAGATAAAACCCCCGCACGATGGTGAGCCATCATCTCTAACTGTCTTTGTTTGTCTTGTTCACTTGATGAGCTACAGCCTGCGAGTAGGGCAATAGCCAGTGACCCAATAATCCATTTTTTCACGTTAAAATACTTTCTTGAATGGTTTAACAATCACATTCTGGTAGACACCAGCAGCGATGTACGGGTCTGCATCAGCCCATGCTTGTGCGTCTTCCAAAGAGTTGAATTCAGCAATCACAGTAGAACCAGTGAAGCCTGCTTCGCCAGGGTTATCGGAGTCAATTGCTGGCATTGGACCTGCTGTTAATAGTCGGCCTTCATCGTGAAGTGTTTGAAGGCGTTCTAGATGTTGTGGGCGAACACTTAGGCGTTTTTCTAATGAGTTTTCGACGTCTTGAGAAAAAATTACGTACCACATGTTGAGATATCCTTATGTTACTTCACTGAAGTAGAGCGATTAAATTAGTTATCTGGCTAATTTACGCGAACTAATAGGTATTGGAAGAGCTAATGATAAGAAATTGTGAATTGGTGCGAGGTGAATTGGTACGAGAGAGTTGTATGGTCTCTAGTAATTTCATTTATAAAAACTAAAGACCATCGACATCATGAGCTCAACGAAAATTGCTATTTTTTGATTGGGCGAGGTTTACCGCTTTCGTCTACAGCAACGTAGTTGAATGTCGCGCCACATACCTTGTAACGATCGCCAATACCGTGATCAAGTACCGGCTTAACCCACACTTCTAGGTCGATATTCATCGAGCTACGGCCAATCTTGGTGCAGTCGCCATAAACACAGACCACATCGCCAACCGACACTGGCTGTTTGAATTCGATGCTTGATACTGACACGGTGACTATCTTGCCGTTAGAGATCTCTTTCGCCAGTATCCCGCCAGCAAGGTCGAGCTGAGACATTATCCAACCACCGAAAATCTGGCCTGCTGCATTGGTATCAGAAGGCATCGCCAAAGTGCGAAGAAGTAAAGAACCAATCGGGTTCAAAGTTGATTGAATAGTCATTGTTGTACTCTTAATGGTATTGATTGTTTTAAATTTAAATAGATGTGTTTGCGGGGTTCGCGGTGGTCGTATTTTTAACGTATTCACCGAACACAAACAATCAGTGGCCAATGATCACGAGTATCATTGGCCACTGTTAAATCGCATATTGATAATAATTGTATCAAAAAGGGGATGGGGACTCATCCCTAAGGGTTATTTCTCCTCGGTATTTTTACCTGAGAGCTCTTGTTGCGTATCGTTTTGTGTTTCTTGGTCTCTTTGCTGATGCTTATCTTTTGGCAAATGTTGGTCTTTTGGTAAATGTTTATAGATATAAACGCCCGTTAGTAAGGTAAATGCAAAAGTAGCGATCAGTAAGCCAAACACTTTGAAGTTGACCCACACATCCAATGGCAGGTTGAAAGCAACGTAAACATTGAGGATCGCACACAATGTGAAGAACAGAGTCCAAGCCCAGTTGATCTTGCCCCATACTGCTTCAGGAAGAGAGATCTCTTTACCCAACATGCCTTTAATCGCTGATTTGCCCATTAGGTGACTGACTGTAAGGCCGATAGCAAATAGCGCATAAACGATGGTCACTTTCCATTTTATGAAGTTGTCATCATGCAAAAAGATGGTCATGCCACCAAATACGGCAACCATTAGAAAGGTGATGATCTGCATTTTTTCGACTTTCTTGTAGATGATGTACGTCAAAATGATTTGTACTGCGGAAGCAACAATCAATGCACCTGTAGCCGTGTAGATGTCGTACATCTTGTAAAGCGCAAAGAAAATAATGAGAGGAATGAAATCAAGAATTTGCTTCATGTGGCACTGACTATCCAGTTAGTTGAGTTGCAGACAGTCTAACCAAAACTGTCTCGATGCTAAATAGCTCGAGACAATTGGGTGCTAATTAATTCAATCTAACCGATTATCGTGTTTAGCGAGCTCTAACAGGTTAACGCATTGACGAGGTTTGATAGCGAGGTATTAGCTTCTTGATGTCTTCAAGGTAACCTTCACTTTTCAAACTGTCTAATGTGTTTTCGAGTTCTTGTTCGCTCATGGTAAAACACGTCGATTTGCCGGTCGTTAGGTCAAGGTATTCGTGATATTCACGCTCTGTGAAGTGGCCAATTCTGTCCATCAATAGGGTTTTAATTCCATGGTGAATTAAGCCGTAATATGTATGTCTTTGTAAGGTCATAGCCTATCCTCCGTGACAAGCTGCAATGTTATTGGTGCAACCTGCTGTATATTGGTTGGGTTATCTATGACAAAGCAATTCGAATGCCATTTAATCCATTGGGGTAGAATTTCTGACGTAAAAAGTTGAATTAATTTTCTTTTCAACTAGTTAAAGAAACGTTCGTTCTATTCTATAGATACCAATACGCAGCGAGCGTAAAATAGTTTCATTTTGAGAATGGTAAAATTCTCATTATGACGATCTATTAAAGCTACAGTGGGGGCTTACCCAAGATGATTGCCGCTAATCGACGAGCCAATCAACCAGCGTAGATAAGGATGTATTTTGTCGATTCTTGGGTTGCAGTAAGAAGTAACCATTTCCAGAGAAGACACTGCCTTCACTCACTTTCACCAATCTACCCAAATCAATATCTTGCTTGGCCAGCGTTATGTCGCCTATGGCAATACCAAACCCTTGAATGGCGGCGTTCATCGCTTGATCGAGCGTCGCGAATTGTTGGTTGTTCTTGCTTGAAAGGTCATGACTTCCTATGTGCTCTAACCAAAGTCGCCAATCACTCTGCTCATTGTTGGCGTGTAACCAAGTGTATTGAGCGAGCTTGTGTGGCTTGATGATAGTAGAAGCGCTACTTACAAGATGGCTTTGCGTAATGCTTTGCGCTTGGCAGACCGGAGCCAGTTGCTCGTTGAACAATAACTGGCTCACTATCGATTGTTGGCTTGGCTTCTTACCATAGGTGATTACGGCATCAAATGGGTCAAAGCTTGGTTCAAAAACGTGCTTGATGGTCGACGTGAGTTCGACATCAATTTCAGGATAGGCTTGCTGAAAAGACATCAACTTGGGTAGCAGCCAAGAGGTAATACAACTTGGTGCGTTGAGCTTGATCTTCGATGGAGAGCTGGCAACTTGATTTAACGCCGATTGCAGTTGTTGGATGGTATCTTGAATCAGCGGAACCAGTTCTTCTCCCTTAGGTGTTAATGACAACCCGCGAGCATGTCGGTAGAAAAGATCGCACCCGAGACTTTCTTCAAACGACAATACCTGACGACTCACTGCACCTTGCGTAACATTGAGCTCATGTGCCGCGCGCGTAAAGTTGAGATGCCTTGCCGTCGACAAGAACGCGAGCAAGGTTTTAGTTGAAGGAAGTGTGCGATTCATATCTTTACCTATGATTTTTTATCATGGCTATTATGTGATTATTTCGATTCATTTATCAATAGTGTTCTGTTTGAATGTAAATACTTAATCATCATTTGTGATTCAATATGTGTATAAGTCACATTTTTTGAATATGAAGGCAGTGGTGAAGACATTGTGATTTTGTGAAAGGGATAGCTTCTTGACATCTTTTATTGATAGCTTAGTGCCTCAGGCTGTAAAAAAATTAATACCTTACCAATCGGCAAGAAGAATTGGTGGTGATGGACGAGTCTGGCTAAACGCCAATGAATTGGAAAGCTCGCTGTTTCCAGGAGAAGCAAGCCACAATAGATACCCAGATTTTTTACCGCAAGATATTGCTAAGGCTTATCAAGCGTATTGCGGAACTGCTGCTGTAACGGTTGCCGTTCGTGGTGCAGATGAAGCGATAGATTTACTGATCAGAACATTCTGTAAGCCAGCGAGTGACAATATACTTATTTGTTCACCAACGTATGCAATGTATGAGTTTTGCGCCGATGCATTGGCGATTAATACTTTAGACTCTCCATTGCAGGAAGACTTCAGCCTGAACGTCGCTGATATCGTGAATAAAGCGGAATTGGCTAATATCGTGTTTCTTTGCTCACCAAACAACCCTACGGGCAATGTGATCCCTAAATTGGATTTGATTCAGGTACTGGAAGGCACGATTGGCAAGTCGCTAGTGGTGGTCGATGAAGCGTATATCGAATTTGAACCACAAACGTCAGCGGTGAGCCTTATTGAGCGTTATCCGCATTTGGTTGTGATTCGCACCTTGTCTAAGGCGTTTGGACTCGCAGCCGTACGTTGTGGCTTTATCTTAGCGAGTCAAAATGTGATGCAGTATGTAGCTAAATTAATTCCACCGTATCCAATGCCAGATTGCTCATCTCAAATCGTGCTAGACGCATTGTCTGATGAACGAATTGCGTTGATGGAAAGCGCGACGTTAAAGTTGGTTGAATTGCGTAATCGGTTTGCTTGTGAGCTAACGCGGTTTGAATTTATAGAACAGGTTTACCCTTCATCGACTAACTTCGTTTTGCTGCGTCAAAAACCTGGGCATCAAGTGTTCAGTGTATTGGCGAAGGATGGCATTGTGACAAGGAATCAAAACCACGAACCTGCTTTGCGTAACTGTGTTCGAATCAGTATTGGTAGCCAAGAGAGCATGCTAGAAGTGATAACGTCACTAACACGCTACCAAATCGAGCTACAACAGACTCAACAAGATCAGCAAAAACGACAGCGTCAACAAGATCAATATATAGAAACTCAATCTCAACTCGATAAAGATCATATCTAGGATGGCAATGATGAAAAAGATAATACTAGGACTCGCTTGTGCGGCCGCTTTACTTGGTACAACGGTACAGGCGAAAGAAATCCGTTTGGCGTCGGACTTTACGTATCCGCCATTCAACTATAAAAACAGTGACGGTGTGCCTGTCGGGTTTGATATTGAGATAGCTGACGCCTTGTGTGAGCAAGCTAAACTCGATTGCACGTGGGTATCGCAAAGCTGGGATTCGTTGATTCCAAGTCTATTGGCGAGAAAATCAGATGTGATCATGGCTTCGATGCGTATTACCGAAGAGCGTAAGCGCAAAATCTTGTTCACCGATAAGTACTACCAAACTCCAGCCGTGTTTGTTGCTGCTAAGAGCGCCGAGTTCAGCATTGATGAGGCCGGCTTAGCGGGTAAAACCATCGGTGTTCAGCAAGGTACGATTCACGATCGCTACGTAACCGACAAGTTTGGTGATGTGGCAAACATTAAACGCTATACCGGCCAAGATGAAGTTTATCTGGATATGCAGAATGGGCGTCTAGATTTAACGTTTGGTAACTCTGATCAACTTTCATTGGCTTTCTTAGATAAGAAAGAAGGAGAGGGCTTTGAATTCAAGGGTAAAGCGGTAACAGACAAAGCCTACATTGGTGAAGGTACGGCTTTAGCACTAAGAAAGCAGGATTCAAAACTGGCGAAACAATTCAATGCCGCGATTGAAGAGATCAGAGCAAATGGCACCTATGATAAGATCGCAGCGAAGTACTTCACATTTGATATCTATGGCGCTGATTTGTAATTCGCCTAGCATCTGAAAGTTGGATGGCAAAACCAAAAATCCGAGGGCTATGAGGCTCTCGGATTTTTTGTTTCTTAAAACTGTCATTATGGGTTTTGAGGTGTTTAAACTTGGGTGAACGATTGCGTTAAACAGAAGTTCCATATTGTTCAGTGCAAATTGGTGAGTCGAGACTGTGAATAAGATATAAGGTGCACTAATTAATAAAACTCTAGGTTATTCATGTTCCGCGCTTTTAATCTACTTTCTCTAATTATCCTGGCTTCTTCCGTATCTTTTTACGTTAAGGCTAGTGGTTCGATTACAATCGGAGTTCAAACCTCAGGATTTTCTCCGTACGTTGTTGTCCAAGAGGGGGAGGTTTCGGGATTATTGCCTGAATTGACCGGTTTCTATGCAGAGCGTGAGTTGAATGGCTTGGAGTTTGTCGGTTTTCATTCTCCGTCGGATCTAAATAACGTACTTAAAACTGAACAAGTTGATGCCATTATTACGGCTGAACAAAATGTTTCTAGTAGCGGTGTTATTTACTCTAAACCTATCTTATCTAGTCGAATGGTTAGCCTAAGTAGTGAGCCTATTGAAAGCCACTTATTAATGAAGGGGCGAAACCTGGCTTATTTTGAAGACTCGAGTAACGCGTCTTCTGTGAAATCGCTTCTCCCATTTTCTTCTTTTAAGTCATATTCATCCTATCAAACCGCGATTGCTGCTGTAGCTCGAGAGAACGCGTTAGCCATTGTTGATGATGGAGTGTTACTGCACAACAAGTTAATGAATAGCCCCTATGAGTTATTTTTGTCGGTCAACTTACATGATGGTTTACCCTTAAATAATTATGTTATTGCCTTGCTGGATACGCCTGAAAATAGGAAGTTGCTGGGTATTATCAATAACGCTATAAACCAAGATAACTCAAGCAAGCTTGTTAATATTCGCAAAAAGTGGTTGAACGAAATACAAAGGCGTCTTCTGTTAGTCGTTAGTAAAAACAAGCTGCTATTAACTGAAAAAGAACAGCAGTTCCTTCTTCTTAATCCGAACATATATGTATCATCGACGGCAGACTCTAAGCCTATATCTTTCATGAATAGTGAAGGTAAGCCTGATGGTATTTCGATTGATATATTGAGTGAAATATCCCGACTTACGGGGTTAAACTTTATTTACGACAACGACCTCGTTTTACAGGGTAACCAAGCTCATCCAGTTTCTCTTCCAGTAATTCATACTAAGGCGACACCTTCTACTGGTGACGATGAGCATCACCTCTATTCTAAGCCTTTCATGGTTGAGCCGTGGGCACTGGTTGGTAAAAGTGATACGAGTAAATTGGCGGTATTCGGTGAGTTAACGAAGAGCTCCGTTATTGGAACTATAAACGACAGTGTCGGAATAGAGCTTGTGAAACGCTATTGTGAGGCTTGCCCAATTAAGACCTATAGCTCTGAGTTGCTTTTGCTCGATGCCGTGGATACAGGAGAGGTGGACTCAGCGATGCTTTCGCTCTATTTAGCGTCTCCTCTATTACAGGGCCAGTATTCAGGGTACTTACGCGTAACAAGCCTGCTATCTAAAGACAACGATATTCCAGTCGCCTACAGTGTCGAAGCCGACCAAGAAGTCCTGAACAATATTATTAACAAAGCGCTGTTCGCCATACCTCATCACAAGTATCAGCAGATCAAGAAGCATTGGTTGGATGTGTCTTATGAATCAGGCGTGGATACGGCAGATGTTATCTTGGGTGCTGCCATTTTAATCTCTGTAGCATCGGTGCTCATTATGCTTGTAATGGCATGGAGTTGGAAACTAAGACGTGAAGTTGAAGATCGAAAGCGAACTGAATCCGCTCTCAAACATCAAGTGGAGTTCGAGCGTTCATTGTTGGACGCAATGCCGTTTCCTATTGTTGTGCGTAACTTGGATAACCAGATAATCAGTCTGAACAGTGCCGCGCATCAGCTTACTGGTTTTGAGTTAATCGAAGGAACCATCGTTAATAACTCCGATGAAGACACAATGATCCATCACGGGGTTGTTTTACCTCGCTTAGAAAAAGAAGTCGTTTTGCCGCAAGGCAGTAAACACTACGCGTATTGGAAGTGCCCTTATATCTCCAACGGGAATATCGAAGGCTCAGTGACCATTCTTGATGATCTTACTGAGCTTTACGAAGCGAAAAAAATTGCAAAAAGTGCCGATGACCGAGTACAGAAACTGGCGAACAATTTGCATGGCGCGGTTATACAGCATATTCAGCCCAAACGAAGTCTTCACGATATTGAATTCGTCTTTATTAGTAATGGGGTAGAGGAGCTTTTAGGGCTTACTCCTGCTCAATTGCGCCGCTCTCCAATTAGTTTTTTCGCACCGCTTAATGCTCAGGATCGTCGAACCTTAATTAAGAAGGTACGTAGTGGAAATAAAGAGGGAAAACTAAGCCTCGATATTGGAGTGAATATTGATAACCAAAACCGATGGCTCAATTTGCAGAGCAAGATTTCTGATCTTGGCGATTATTATGAATGGGACTCTGTTCTTACTGATATCACTGAGCTTAAACAACAGCAAGAAGAGCTAACACAAGCAAGGCAAAGTGCTATCGCCGCAACTGAGGCCAAGTCTCGATTTTTGGCAAACATGAGTCATGAAATCCGCACTCCATTGGGAGGGATTGTTAGCTTGTTGGAATTGTCAGAGCAATATGAAGTTGGTTATGAAGTTCAGAAAATCCATACAACGCTGAGTCAATCGGCGAATAACCTACTGCATATTGTTAACGATATACTCGATTTCTCGAAAATTGAAGCCGGTAAGCTGACCCTAGATTATCAGCCTGCAAGTCTAGATACATTGACCCTTAGAGTGACTCAGTTGCAGGCGAGGCAAGCTCACGCCAAAGGGTTACAGTTCAAATTTTGGTTAGACCCTGAGTTGAATGATTTAGTCTTAATGGATGATATTCGTATTGGACAGGTTTTAAATAACTTGTTGAGCAATGCCATTAAATTTACAGAATATGGAACCGTAGGTTTAGCGGCAAAGTTACTCGACCTGGATGGTGAACAGCAACAAATTTGTTTCGAGGTGTTTGACAGTGGCATCGGTATCAGTGAAGAACACATTCGAAACCTATTCCAACCTTTTGTTCAAGCCGATGAAGGAACCACGAGGAAATATGGTGGTTCAGGCCTTGGTTTGACTATCTCGAAGCAACTTATTGAACAAATGGGTGGCAGTCTTAACGTTACGAGTAAGATCAACATTGGTTCAACGTTCTCTATTACGCTGCCGCTTAAAACGCTCGCTGAAAATAACAGGGCGGACATGAATGGCAAGGTGGCGCTACTTACCAAAACGTTCATGCAGCAATCTGAATTAGAGAACTATCTAACATCTTGGGGTATTAAGGTTATCTCAAAGAATGTTCAGGTGACTAAAGAGCTCGCACACTGGGTCGATACCATTGAGCCTGATTTTGTGTTTATTCCTCATGAGCTAGATCAGAGCATTGATACGTTCGCCGAAAGCGTGCAGTTTATTTGTGTCAGTGAACAAGGAATGCTTTCGCCTGCGCCATGCAAATTGGGCTGGAATCTGTCAGCAAACCCATTGTTGCCTTCGCAGTTGATGCACTGTTTGCACAACTGTCCTGCGTTTGTGGAAGATGTTGTCCAAGATGATAATAATCTGAAATTGAGTACTGAGTCGCGCGAGTCTGCCAAACAGAATCAAAGACTTATCTTAATAGCGGAAGATCACCCAATCAATCAACAGATAATTCTTCAACAAATTGAGCAATTAGGTTTCCATGCCGACATGGTAGATAACGGCAAGGAAGCACTTGTTGCCTTAGATAATGAAGATTATGGGCTGCTAATTACTGATTGCCACATGCCAGAGATGGATGGGTATGAGTTAACAAGGCAGATCCGAGTAAAAGAGCAGAGCCAAAACCAACCTCGTCTTCCGATCATTGCGCTAACCGCAAACGCTGTGCAAGGTGAAAATGATAAGTGCTTTGAGATTGGTATGGATGACTTCTTATCAAAACCAACCAAATTAAGGGTGATTGGCGACACCATAATCAAACATCTTGATAAGGTGCAATCTGTTGTCGATAAGCCGTGTATTAGTTCCTCGGAGCCTAAAAGTGAGCCGAGCTCTGCTCCGATTGATCTCGCCAACTTAACCGAATTGTTTGGTGACCAAGATCTCGTCATGCAGATCATCACTGACTTTATCAAGAGCCATCAAGCTGACATGCCTCTGCTTCAAGCTGCGTGTGAACAGCGAGATCTCGAAGCTATTAAACAGGTAGCTCATAAGATGAAGGGAGCTGCAAAAATGGTAGGCACAGAGGACATTGCCAATCAATTGCAAACAATGGAATTGGTCTCCTTAAGTGACTTAGATGGTATTCAAGCACATTACGATAACCTCGAACAGCTGACGAACCAATTGAAGACTTATTGTTCAGAATCAATCAAACCATTTAAGAAGCTACCATGAACCAGCATGTTGTAGTGATAGAAGATCACCCTTTTCAATTGAATGTAATGGGGATGGTTTTAAAGAGTTTGGGTATGGAAAATGTCCAACCTTTTGAATGTGGATATAAGGCTCTAGAGTTTATTGAAGCCTCTTCTGTCGATTTGATCTTATGTGATCTGAATATGCCGATGATCGATGGTATCGAACTCCTAAAACGCCTTGCTGAGGCCGATTTTCAAGGCAATATCATCATCACAAGTGCGGAAAGCAAAACAGTGCTCGATGCCGCAAGGAAGATGTGTAAAGCGTTTAACCTGAATTTGCTTGGTGTTCTTGAGAAGCCAATAGCAAAAGAGTCGCTGTCAAAGTTAATTAACCTTAACTCTACAAAAGAAGCGGCTGCTTCTAATTCTAATAGCGACATCGTTATTACGGATGAAGACATAGCAAAAGCGGTAAGCAACCAAGAGTTTATGTTCTATTACCAACCGATAGTGTGTATCCATAGTGGTGAATGGCGAGAAAGTGAATCGCTAATTCGATGGCAGCACCCTCGTTATGGCGTACTCAGCCCTTTTTTCTTTTTGTCTCGGTTACTTGAGTCAGGAAAAATGGGAGAGGTGATGAAGTATTTAATCAATCAAGCGATCAATGAGAAGTCATTTCTCGGAGAGCGGAGATTTGCAATAAACCTGACAGCTAAAGATATTATTGACGGTGATATTGTTGATTATATCTTCGCTTTGATCGACCAAGGTGAACTTGAGACAGAGCAGATAAAATTGGAATTAACAGAATCTGATTTAGTTGAAAGTGTCGCTCTTGCTTTAGCGTCCACCACGAGGATATGCATGCGTGGTATTCCCCTGGCGATTGACGACTTTGGAACAGGTTACTCTTCACTCAAGCAATTAGATGACCTGCCATTTTCAGCACTGAAACTGGATATCGACTTTGTGAAAAACATTCAGAGCAGTCGTTCAAGCCATGCCATTGTTCGCGCTACTCTCTACTTGGCTCACTTATTAGAACTGAGTACGGTTGCTGAAGGGGTTGAGGATCATTCTCTTTGGATGGACATTCGTGAAATCAGTAATGTCGACACATTGGTTCAGGGCTATTTTATCGCTCGTCCAATGCCTGCTCGTAAACTATTAGAGTGGAAAGAAGACTGGGACAGCAAAATTAAAGAGCTGAACTTAATTAAAGAAATTAAATAAGCGGGCTTTGAACATAACGGTAAATTTGTTTAGTGAATGTGTTCGCTATTAAATATGAACAAACGTTACCATCAGCCACAACCAGCGCTAATGAAAAAACCTTATGCTATTGTCTCGCTATATCAACATTAAAGTACAGTTTATTGTACTGCTCTCAATAATATCTCTTAGCCTAGCTGCCATTATCTCAATAAATGTCTTTATTCATAATGATAATAGTCAGCGCCTAAAGCAGTTAGAGTCAAGTTACTACCCTGCACTTGAGCATGCGACGAAAATATATTCTCTTTTACCTAATGTGAAGCAACAGTTCGAAGCTGCTGTCGTGATGGAAGATGAGCAAGCTCTCGATTTTGCACGTCAAATTTCTTCTGAACTGCAAGTTGAAGCGAGTCGTGGTGCCGATGTTTTACCTTCACAAGCGACAGCTTTTAATAAACTGTCACAACAACTAGCAAGGTACACGGATTCTGCGTACGCGCTGAGCGAAGATTTTATTAATCTCAATGACTCTTTCGAGAGCCTGACCTCCAGAGCGAACCAACTTAGCACTGAATATGATTCATTAGTTGCGTTAAGCGAGACGTTACGTGCATCCGCGAGTCAGAAGGTCGTAGACACTATCTTGCACTCTGAAAAAGCCGCAAACGACGCTGCGAATCAATCTATTTGGTTAGGTGTGTTCTTTTTGATCTCTGTGATTTCGGTTGGTTACGCAATATTTAAATCGGTTATTAGCTCAATATTGCTTGTGACAGAAAAGATGAAGGCGATTGCGACTGGGGATGGTGACTTAACGGTACGCATCGACTACGCAGGAAAAGATGAGATATCAACGCTTGTTGAGAGTTTCAATCAATTCATTGAAAAGCTACAAGGCATTATCGCGAGTACGTTAAGCATTGGACACGAGCTTGAGGTTGTCAGCGACAAGATTCGTAGCGAGTCGAATCAAACCTTGGCTCTAAATAGCACTCAACGTGATCACATCGAAGAGGTTACCGAGGCGGTCAATAACATCATCGACCTCATAGAACAAGTTGTTAACTTTGCATCGCATGCAGATTCTCAAGCTCAAAAAGCCAATTCTAGTGCTCAAACAGGAACACAAGTGGTTCTTAAAACGAGTAAAGAAATTGAAGAGCTTGCGACAAACATCCGTGATACGGCCTGTAAGTTGAAAGAACTCGATCAGAATGCAAGCAATGTTGGCTCAATACTAAACACAATACAAAGTGTCGCTGAGCAAACGAATTTATTAGCACTAAATGCTGCAATTGAAGCTGCGCGAGCTGGTGAACATGGCCGAGGCTTTGCTGTTGTTTCCGACGAAGTGCGCGTGTTAGCGAACAATACTCAACAATCCGCAACAGAAATTAATGCCTTGTTGGTCGATCTTAAGTCCGGCTCGAACGCTGCTGTTGGCGCTATGGACCAAGGCTTAGCGAGCTCGTCACAGGCGGTTGGAGACGCGCAAAACGCGGGTGACTATCTATTAGAAATTAGTGGCCAGGTAGAAGAAATTACCGAGCTCAACAAACAAATTGCAAGTACTACAGAGCACCAAGCTCGTGCTTCAAAACAAATCCACACCCATATGGATGATTTTAGACAGTGCTCTCATCAAGTGTCTCAGTCGACAGATCAACTCGAAGCTCTAAGTCACCAACTGAGTGGCATCGTTACAGAGCTGAGTAAATCAACATCACAATTTAAAGTATAACGGAGAACAACAATGACTAACTCCTCTTTTCGCTTATTGCCGTTAGCGGTAGCACTTGCGACTTCATTCGCTGCACACGCTACAGATGAGCAAAAATTGGCTGAGCTTGAGAACAAGGTCGCTATTCTTGAAGCAAAAGAACTAAATTCAGTCGCTGATAAATTTAACTTCAACGGTTTTGCGGCTTTGAACATGCAACTTGGCAACCATAGCCATGGTTTCATGAAGTCAGAAAACAAAGTACGCTTTGAAGAAGGTTCTCTAATTGGTTTGCAGGGTGAGTTTGAAGTTAACGAATCTACTTCAGCTGTAGTGCAAATGGTTGCTCGAGGCACTAAGAAAGAAAACTGGACACCGGATGTTGAGTGGGCATTTCTAAGCCATAAAGTAACACCAAACCTGACACTTCGTGGCGGTAAGCTGCGTCTTCCTCTTTTCATGTACTCTGACTACCTAGAGGTGGGTTACGCTCAAACAAGCGTTCGCGTACCTAGCGAAGTATACGGCCCAGTCGTTCTTACATCACTGACTGGTGGGGATTTCATTTACGATATTGAGTTGGAAGATAGCACAGCATCATTCCAAGGGTTTGTAGGAGCACAAAAGCTTTCAGCTTCTAAGCATACCTATAGTGCCGATACTCAGTTCGATGATATCGTTGGTGGGGTGATCAACTGGACCGACGACACTTGGACATTACGTGCGGTTTACGCTCAAGCAACAGTTAGCTCAAGCACTAATTGGATCTTAGATAATGACCCACTAAATCCGGGGAATTCGTATGAAATGCAGAATACTAAATTCAATGATGAAAAAGCGAAATTTTACGGTATTGGTGGTCGATACGACAACGGTAACCTAGCGCTTGTTTCAGAAGTGACTCGCACTACAGTAGAAGGTTTTTACCAAGATGTAGATGCAGCTTACCTGACAGTATCTTACCGTGTGAACGAATTCACACCTTACGTGACTGCTGCGCATATGGAGACAACAGACGATGCTGAGCGCAATGGCCAAGTGAAAAGTACAGGTATGAAAGCGCTATTAGGCACCGGAAGCCCGAATGATTACAAGTCAGCAAAATACGTTGCAAGTGGCTTAAATGTTCAACGCACAACTTACAGCATCGGTACTCGTTGGGACTTTATGCCTAATATCGCGCTGAAAGGTGATGTTAGCTACCTAACCAACTTCGGTTCAACTAATGGTGGTGTTAACGCATCTTACAAGAACGAAGACAACATCTTGTACACAGTTAAAGTTGACGCGGTATTTTAAGGAAGAGAATTATGTTTAAAAAAGCATTGGTAGCCGCTGCTCTTCTTAGCAGCATGAACGCTTTCGCTGGTTTGGTTGTTGTTGGCAACCCATCAATGAATGAGCTTGACGCTTCAACAGTTAAAAAACTGTATCTAGGTAAAGCAAAGTCTCTACAGATTGAAGCGGTAGACTTGGAAGACGGTCACCCACTTAAGGGTACTTTTCACCAAGCAATTACAAAGAAGACAGAAGCACAGCTTCAAGCTTACTGGGCAAAGCGAGTATTTACGGGTAAAGGTCAACCACCTAAAGCTGTAGGTCAAGAAAGCTTAGCGAAAGACATGGTCGCTAGCTCTTCAAACAAAATTGCTTATATCGATGACTCTTTAGTTGATAGTTCAGTTAAGGTTCTTCTAAAGCTTTAATCTTGAGCTTTAAAATAAAAGCTTGAGCTGCAAAGTAAAGGCTTTTCGTGTGGCGCTCTAATAGGGCGCCACTCTTACATTGGCTTACATACTGCTCGAACTCTCTTACTTACCGCTTACACTCGCTTGTTAATTTCCTATCCTATTGTTTTATAAGGCAATCTTACCGGTTGTTTTTTGTTCTATTTTCTAAAAAATCCAAATTTTTTATATTTTTATTCATTTAGTTTGTTTGATATAAAAATGGGCATGTTGAGATTATTTGGTTGAGTTATAGAATGCGCGGGTAATATAAACAAATAGGTGAGGATACAATCTGATGCTAAATGACAAAAGAACAAAAATCTTGAGCTCAGCAGAAAAGCTATTTATTTCTCAGCCTTATAGTAAAGTTTCAATTCGGTCTATTGCTAAGTCTGCGGGTGTAAGCCCCGCGTTAATTCTTTATTACTTTAATAACAAAGAGCAATTGTTTGATCAGCTCATCGAAGAGCATACAAGTCGTTTTCAAGAGCAGTTCTCAAAGTATCAGAGAGTGGATGGAATACAACTACAACACTTACTTTCTGAACTTATCGAGTTTTGGGAAGCTTCGCCTAACATCTTTTTACTATTCACTTTTGGCGGAAGTTCATACAATTACGAAAATGTTCAACGCCTTAAAGAGTCTAAGTTTGGTTACACCTACAATAAGACTCTTGAAAATCTTCTTTATTTAGTTGATGGCTGTAACGAGTCAAACTTTCATTATTACCAGATGCTAGTTACGTCGTTAGTGTCTCAACCATATTTAGCAAACAAGCAACAAAAATATAACAATGACAACTCTACGTTTAACCTTATGCAATACCAAGAGGTTATAGCTAGCTTATTTAAAGAAGAGACTCGCTTTGCTTATTAAATAACTGCTTATTAAATGAATTATTCGTAAGTTACATTTTGGGTTTTTAAGTCTTAACTCCTAATTCCTCAAAAACTGACACGAAAAAACGCCGCTCATTTGAGCCAACACCTATCATTTAAGGTGTTTAGATCGCACAGTGTAGCGAGTCTTACT